>NZ_JAGPUP010000544.1:0-75081 GCF_018069605.1 Microvirga sp. HBU67558
AGGTGGAACATCATCGCACCCACACCTGTCCACCACTCCCACGTCATCACCGGCCTTGGGCCGGTAATCCCGATTGCTAGGAGCGCCGCGCTTCACATGATCGGGACAGCCGGGACAAGCCCGGCCATGACGTCGAGGGTGACGGAACGACCCTGGGATAACCGGGACACGCCCGGCCATGACGAGGAGAGTCGGACGACGCGAGGGACCTGCTGCGGGAGCGAGACGAGACCGGCTCATCCCTCGCCTCTGCGATGCAGGAGAGAGGAAACGAGCAGGCGCGCCATCACATGTTGACGTAGTTCGGGCCGCCGCCGCCCTCGGGGGTGACCCAGTTGATGTTCTGGTTCGGGTCCTTGATGTCGCAGGTCTTGCAGTGGACGCAGTTCTGGGCGTTGATCTGGTAGCGCGCGCCCCCCTCGCCCTCGACCCATTCGTACACGCCCGCCGGGCAGTAGCGCTGCGAGGGACCGCCGAACACGTCGTGCTCGGACGCCTTCTGCAGGCTCATGTCCTTCACCTTGAGATGGACCGGCTGGTCCTCCTCGTGGTTGGTGTTGGACAGGAACACCGAGGACAGCCGGTCGAAGGTCAGGACCCCGTCCGGCCTGTCGTACGTGATCGGCCTGACCTGATCGAGCGGCAGCAGGCACTCGTGGTCGGGCTTGCCGTGCTTCATCGTGCCGAAAGGCGACCAGTTGAAGATTTCGGTCAGCCACATGTCGAGCCCGCCCAGCGCCACGCCGGCCGCCGTACCGTATTTCGACCAGAGCGGCTTCACGTTGCGAACCCGCTTGAGATCGTAGCCGATCGGCGAGGCGCGCCAGGATTCCTCGTAGGCCGCGATCTCATCGTTGGCCCGGCCCTCCTGCAGGGCCGCGAAGACGTGGTCGGCGCAGAGCATGCCGGACAGGATGGCGTTGTGGCTGCCCTTGATGCGCGGCACGTTCACGAAGCCGGCCGAGTCGCCCACCAGGCAGCCGCCGGGGAAGGCCAAGTTCGGCACCGACTGCCAGCCGCCCTCCATGATGGCGCGCGCCCCGTAGCCGATGCGCTTTGCGCCCTCGAACACGTCCCGGACCATCGGGTGGGTCTTGAAGCGCTGGAACTCGTCGAAGGGCGACAGGGTCGGGTTCTTGTAGTTGAGATGCACCACGAAGCCGACGGACACGAGATGGTCGTCGAAATGGTAGAGCCAGGAGCCGCCGCCGGAATTGTTGGGCAGCGGCCAGCCCATGGAATGGCGCACGAGACCGGGTTGAAACTTCTCCGGCCTGACCTGCCAGAGCTCCTTGATGCCGATGCCGTATTTCTGGTGATCGCGGCCCTGGTTCAGGCCGAAGCGCTCGACCATCTGCTTGGTGAGCGACCCGCGGGCGCCCTCGCCGAAGATCGTGTACTTGGCGCGCAGCTCCATGCCGCGGGTGAAGTTGGCGTTGGGCTCCCCGTTGCGGCTGATGCCCATGTCTCCGGTGGCGACGCCCACCACCTTGCCGTCCTCGATCAGCACCTCTGCGGCCGGGAAGCCCGGATAGATCTCGACCCCGAGCTCCTCGGCCTTGCGGCCGAGATAGCGGGCGACGTTGCCGAGCGAGCCGACGAAGTTGCCGTGGTTGTTCATGAGCTTGGGCATGAACACGTTGGGCAGCCTGATGCCGCCGGCATGGCCCAGATACATGAACTCGTCGGCGGTGACTTCCGTCTTCAGGGGCCGGTCGGGATCGGACCGCCATTCCGGCAGGAGACCGTCGAGGCCGATCGGGTCGATCACCGCGCCGGACAGGATGTGGGCACCGACCTCGGAACCCTTCTCGACCACGACCACCGAGATGTCCGCGCCCTGCTCCATCGCCCGCTGCTTGAGCCGGATGGCGGTCGCCAGGCCGGCCGGACCCGCGCCCACGACGACGACGTCGAATTCCATCGATTCACGGGCGGGCAGATCGGACATGGCTTCCTCCTGGTACGCGGCTTCAACGCTTGGACGGCCGGATAGTTTACATATGAACAATCCGACGGATTTCTCAAGTCGCTCTCGTCACGTTCCTCTCCTAGCTTCATTGCCGGACGTCTGAAAGTTCTCTTTCCGCATAAGGTTATGCCGAAACCCGATGACCGCCACGCGCCCGGGACAGGGAACCGGCCCGGTCGTCCGCTCGCAAGGCCCGCGACGGCCCTCCCGAGTTGTTCGCCGGCCGCAGGAGGACTACAAAGAGCCATGCAGGATCCTCCCTCCCGCGATGCGGTGTTCTACACGCTGTTCGAGACGGCCATCGGCCCGTGCGGTCTCGCCTGGAACGGGCGCGGGATCGTGGGCTTCCAGCTTCCCGAGGACGACGCATCCCGGCTGCGCGGCCGCCTCGCGCGGCGCTTCCCCGGCATCGTCGAGGCCAAGCCGCCGCCGGACATCCAGGCCATCGTCGCGGACGTCACGGCCCAGCTGCACGGGGAGGCGCGCGATCTGTCCACGGTGCGGCTCGACATGGACGGGGTGCCGGACTTCGACCGGCGCGTCTACGAGGTGGCCCGCGGCATCCCGCCGGGACGGGTGCTGACCTACGGGGAGATCGCATCCCGGCTCGGCACCGGCAATGCTCGGGCGATCGGCCAGGCCCTGGGGCGCAACCCGTTCGCGGTCATCGTTCCCTGTCACCGGGTCGTAGCCGCCGGCGGCAAGCTCGGCGGCTTCTCGGCGAATGGCGGCGCCACCACCAAGCGCCGCCTCCTGGCCATCGAAGGCGCCCGCCGGGACGAGACCCCGACGCTCTTCGACGGTATCTCATAGGAGCCCGATTCGAGGCCTTGCTTGTCCTTGTCTCGGACCGGCCTCGGCCAGCTTGGCCGGCTTTGATCCTCTCTCACGTCATGGCCGGCCTTGTGCCGGCCATCCCGATACGGGAGAGCGCCGCGCCTCTCGCGCCGTCATCACCGGGACAAGCCCGGTGATGACGGGGTGGAGACGGCCCGATCCTGTGCAGACCCGAGTTGTCCACAGCCCCTGGAATGCTTACATACGCTTCATGCAGGATGTACCTTCCGACCGCGATGCTCTTC
The DNA here is from genome assembly GCF_018069605.1 of Microvirga sp. HBU67558. Taxonomy (NCBI): domain Bacteria; kingdom Pseudomonadati; phylum Pseudomonadota; class Alphaproteobacteria; order Hyphomicrobiales; family Methylobacteriaceae; genus Microvirga; species Microvirga sp. HBU67558. The sequence continues at coordinate 3,055 of NZ_JAGPUP010000544.1, forward strand.
AGGCGCTGCTCGACTTCCATGTCGAGGCGGGCGTCGACCTCGCGCTCGACGAGACCCCGCACAACCGTTTCGCCGAGCCCAAGGCCGAGCCCGGCCCGGCCAAGGCTGCCGCGCCCAAGTCCTCTCCGGCACCCGCCGCTCCCGCTCCCCGCGCCCTGCCGAAAGCGGCCGCCGGCGCGCCCGAGGAGGTGGCGAGCCTGGCCCGCGAGCAGGCGCGCCATGCGCAGTCCTTGGAGGAGCTGGAAGCGATCCTGGCAGGCTTCGACGGCTGCGCGCTGAAGTTCTCGGCCAAGAACCTCGCCTTCGCGGACGGCAATCCGGACGGACGCGTCATGCTGGTCGGCGAAGCGCCAGGCGCGGACGAGGACCGGATCGGCAAGCCCTTCATGGGCCGTTCCGGGCAGCTGCTGGACCGGATGCTGGCCACCATCGGGCTCGACCGCACGCAGGTTTACGTGGCCAACGTCGTGCCCTGGCGCCCGCCGGGCAACCGTACGCCGACCCCGCAGGAAATCGCCATCTGCAAGCCGTTCATCGCGCGCCAGATCGAGCTGGCGTCGCCTGAATTCGTGCTCTGCCTCGGCGGGCCGGCGGCCCAGAACCTGCTCGGCGTCAAGGACGGGATCCTGCGCACCCGCGGTCGCTGGTTCACCTACAGGACCGAGGACGGACGGGAGATCCGGGCCCTGCCGACACTCCATCCGGCCTATCTGCTGCGCCAGCCCCTGCAGAAGCGCCTCGGCTGGCGGGACTTTCAGGCTCTGCGACGGGCTCTCGACGGACGGGAGTAAGGCTCTCTTGCGGGCCTTCTCGGAACCGGTCCATATGCTTACGCCTTAAGATCCTGCGGAGCCTCATGCCGCGGCTGGAAGGTGGATCATGCGCTGGGAAGACTTTCGAACCTCGTCCAATGTGGAAGACCGTCGCGGCATGGGTCTGCCCGGGGGTGCGGGCGGTCTCGGCATCGGCACGATCCTGATCCTCGGCCTCGTCGGCTGGGCGCTCGGCATCGATCCGCGCATCCTGATCGGCGGCGCCGAGATGATGACGGGCGGCGGCTCCGGCTACCAGCAGCAACAGCAGGGCCGCCAGGGCGCCCCGCAGGACGAGGCCGGACGCTTCGCGGCCGCGATCCTGGGCAACACGGAAGACGTGTGGAAGGAGGTTCTGCCCAAGCAGGCCAACCGGCAGTACCAGGCACCGAAGCTCGTGCTGTTCTCGGACGCCACGCGGTCCGGCTGCGGCGGCGCGCAATCGGCCATGGGGCCGTTCTACTGCCCGCTCGACCAGACCGTGTACATCGACCTGTCGTTCTTCCAGGAGATGCAGCGCCGCTTCCGCGCCGGCGGCGATTTCGCCTATGCCTATGTGCTCGCCCACGAGGTCGGCCACCATGTGGAGAACCAGCTCGGCATCCTGCCCCGCGTCCAGGAGCGCCAGCAGCAGGTCGGGCGGGCGGAAGCCAACCAGCTCTCCGTGCGCGTCGAGCTGATGGCGGATTGCCTGGCGGGCGTCTGGGCGCATCATTCCAACCAGCGCTGGCAGTCCCTCGAGCCGGGCGACATCGAGGAGGCGATCCGCGCGGCCGAGGCCATCGGCGACGACCGCCTGCAGAAGCAGGGCCAGGGCCGCGTGGTGCCCGACAGCTTCACGCACGGCTCCTCCGAGCAGCGCATGCGCTGGCTCACGACCGGGTTGAAGTCCGGCTCGATCCAGGCCTGCGACACGTTCCGGACGAGCCAGCTCTGATGTCTCGCTCAGGCGTGGCAGACACCCTCCTCGTCATGGCCGGGCTCGTCCCGGCCATCCCGATGCATTGAAGCGCCGCCCTCCCCCTATCGGGATCACCGGCACAAGGCCGGTGATGACGGGGTGGTCGGCCTTCCAGGTCTGATCATCGTCAGACAACCGCCACGACCTGTGTGGAAGCCTGGACCCTGCTGCGCTACATGAGACCCCGCGCCTTCCAGAGTCTCCCATGCCCGGCATCGACGACAGCCTCCCCTTCATCCCCCTTCGCATCGCCGTTCTGACGGTTTCCGACACGCGCTCACTGGACGACGACAGGTCGGGTGCGACGCTGGCCGAGCGGCTGGCCAAGGCCGGCCATCGACTCGCGGACCGGGCCATCGCGCCGGACGACGTGGAGGCGATCCGCGGCAGGGTTCGGGGCTGGGTCGCCGATCCGGCGGTCGACGTGGTGATCACCACGGGCGGCACGGGCTTTACCGGCCGCGACGTGACCCCGGAGGCGATCGAGCCCCTGTTCGACAAGCGGATGGAGGGATTCTCGGCGGTCTTCCACCGCATCTCCTACGACAAGATCGGCACCTCGACGATCCAGTCGCGGGCGACCGCAGGCATTGCCGGCACGACCTTCGTGTTCGTGCTGCCGGGCTCGCCCGGCGCCTGCAAGGACGCCTGGGACGGGATCCTGGCCCATCAGCTCGACTACCGTTACCGGCCGTGCAATTTCGTCGAGATCATGCCGCGGCTCGACGAGCATCTGAAGCGCGGAACGCCGAAAGCCTGAACAGCGCTCAGCCGAACACCGGATCGCGCTCGATGGTGGCCGCGAGCCGCACGGGCATGCGCGCCCGGACCTCGTTCGCCAGCACGCGGCGATGCACCAGATCCCCTCCCCGCACGGACGAGCGCGCGAACAGGCCGCGGAGTGCATTCGCCAGCCCGGTCCGCTGCCGCCGCATCCGCGCCAGACCCTGGTCGGGCCGGGACAGGGCGACGAACCGGTCGAGCACCCGGATCCAGCCCTCCTGCGGGATGTCGCCGTCGTCGAGGCAGAGCAGCCAGTCGCGCCGCGCCGCCTTCGCCCCCTCGAGCCACGACCCTTTCGGCGCCACCACGAGGGTCGCCCCGACGGCGTCGGCGACGGTTGCCAGGGTGTCGTCCGGCTTCTCCGCCAGGATGACGGCGTCGCCGACGAGCCCGGCGGCCACCGCCGGAACGAGGGCGCTCAAGGTGGCGGCCAGGGCTTCGGGCCCATGCGTGACGCGGACGAGAACGGTAATCATCCGAAGAGTATAGCCTCTCGGCTCCAGGCCGTCGCCAGGACATTTCTGCCGACGCACCCTTGATTTTGTTCCTGATTTGTTCTTAAGCTTGCGGCCTCCACCGACAGATTCGTTCGAGGCCGCCATGAGCGTTCGCGCCAAAGATCCCGCCCGCGATCCCCTCCGCATCCGGCCTGTGAGGCGCACGCCGCTCGAAGCGGCCGAGGCGGCGCGGCGGCGCATGGACGACCCGGCCTACCGGGTCGAGGTGGAGCGGCGCCGCGGCCGCGGCGCGTCCGCGAACCCGTCCGGCCGCTACGAGCCGGCGCAGCGCGAAGCCTTCGACGACGGCTGGGACCTGGACGATGAGCTTCCCGCCCTGCCGACCGAAGTCATCGTCGAGAAACCGCGCACGATCGTCACCCGGAACGATTCGCCCGACATCCTGTTCGAGAAATCGATCAACCCCTATCGCGGCTGCGAGCACGGCTGCGCCTATTGCTTCGCGCGGCCCACCCATGCCTTCCAGGGCCTGTCCTCGGGCCTCGACTTCGAGACCAAGATCTTCGCGAAGCCCAATGCGGCGGAGCTCCTGGAGAAGGAACTGCGGGCCGCGAAATACGAGCCGACCACGATCGCGCTCGGGTCCAACACGGACCCGTACCAGCCCGTGGAGCGGCGCTTCCGCATCACGCGCTCCATCCTCGAGGTGCTGGACCGGATGAACCATCCCGTGGGCATCGTGACGAAATCGGGCCTCGTCACCCGGGACATCGACATCCTGAGCCGGATGGCCGAGCGGCAGCTGGTCAAGGTGGCGATCTCGGTCACGACACTCGACCCAAAGCTCGCCCGCCGCATGGAGCCGCGCGCGGCCGCGCCGGCCAAGCGCCTCGACACCATCCGCAGGCTCACCGAGGCAGGCATTCCGGTGTCGGTCCTGGTGGCGCCCATCATCCCGGCGATCAACGATCACGAGATCGAGGCGATCCTGAAGGCCTGCGCCGAGGCGGGCGCGCAGGAGGCCGGCTACGTGCTCCTGCGCCTGCCGCACGACCTCAAGGACCTGATGCGCGACTGGCTCGCCGAGCATTACCCGGACAAGCTCAAGCACGTGTTCACGCTGCTCCAGGAGGCGCGCGGCGGCAAGGATTACGATGCCGAATGGAGCACCCGCCAATCCGGCGTCGGACCCTATGCCTGGATGCTCGGCCGTCGCTTCGAGACCGCCGCCGAACGGCTCGGCCTGAACAAGCGGAACCTGCGCCTGCGCAAGGACCTGTTCGCCGTGCCGCCGAAGGAGACCGGGCAGCTGAGTCTGTTCTGACCGCTTCGCACGAGGCGTCATCCGGACGCCGCGGGCCGGCCATCTCACGCGTCATACGATCCTCGCCTGGCGCCGCTCTGGCCATGCACCGCGGGCCCGCTATAGTGCCCCGTCCCTGCCTGAAAGCCGGAGCGCACCGTGGGCCCCTACACCGGATCGTGCCATTGCGGCACCGTTCGTTTCCGTATCGATGCGGAGATCGTCGAGCTGACGACCTGCGACTGCTCGCTCTGCGTGAAGAAGAACGCCCTGATGACCAAGGTCCACGAGAGCGCCCTGACCATCGTGGCGGGCGAGGAGGCCCTGTCCCTCCATCAATGGAACACGCGGCGGGCGAAGCACTACTTCTGCTCCCGCTGCGGCATCTACACGTTCCATCGCAAGAGAGCGGCCCCCGACCATTACGGCGTCAACATCTTCTGCCTGGACGGATTCGACCCTTCCACGATCCCGATCCGGGCGACGGAAGGCATCGGCATGTCGGTCGTCGACCCTCTCGCCCGCGCGGAATGGCCCGGTCCACGGGAGGAGGAAGATCGCCTATAAGCGGCCCTCATGACCGCACCGATTCGCGCCTCCCGTCTCCCCGATCTCGGCCTCGACCGCGAGCTCGCCGCCCGCGCGCAGGGTCGTTCATGCATCGCTGGCCTCGACGAGGTCGGGCGCGGGCCGCTGGCCGGCCCGGTGGTGTCGGCCGCGGTGGTGCTCGATCTCGAGAACGTGCCCCAGGGCCTGGCCGATTCGAAGGTCCTGACGGCTTCGAGGCGCGAGGCGCTGTTCACCGAAATCCTCGCCACGTCCCATGTGGGAATCGCCTCGGTGTCGCATCAGGAGATCGACAGCATCAACATCCGGCAGGCCTCGCTGCTCGCCATGTGCCGGGCGCTCGCCGCTCTGCCGTGCCGGCCGGACATGGCCTTCGTCGACGGTAACGATCCGCCGGCGCTGCCCTGCGCCACGGAAGCGATCGTCAAGGGTGATTCGCGCATCGCCTCGATCGCGGCCGCGTCCATCGTGGCCAAGGTAGTGCGCGACCGGATGATGGCGCGGCTCGGGCAGGCTTACCCGGCTTACGGATTCGCCAGCAATGCGGGCTACAGCACCAAGGCCCATCTCACGGTGATCGCCAGCGAGGGCCCCTGCCCGTTCCACCGCATGAGTTTCTCACCCCTGCGCCAAGGGTTACTGGATCTGTAACCTCTCTTAACGCTGATTAACGGAAAAACCCAATCTTTTCAGCATGTAGGCAAGTTTTGCCGATCCAAAATATTTGCATTTTCTCAGCTTTGGAAACCTCCTCTTTACCCTATCCCATCATGATCCGGAGTGTCAGTTGCGTAACCGGTGATCACCCATGGGTACCTTGCGTACCGGGGCTGCCGGCGCCGCCTCCCGGATCCATGTCTCGCGTACCGGGCGGTCTGCGCCGGCTCCTCGGACGGGGCGTAAAACGCCCCTCTCCGTTCTGCCGCCGTCTCTTCCTCTCAATGAGATCCTTCTCGGCGACTGCATCGCCAATCTCGAGAAGCTCCCGCCCGAGAGCGTGGACGTGGTCTTCGCGGATCCGCCTTACAATCTCCAGCTCGAACAGGCGCTGACGCGCCCCGACCAGAGCCTCGTCGATGCGGTCGACGACGACTGGGACAAGTTCGCGAGCTTTGCCGATTACGACGCGTTCACCCGCGCCTGGCTTCTCGCCGTGCGCCGCGTGATGAAGAAGAACGCGACGCTGTGGGTGATCGGCTCCTACCACAACATCTTCCGCGTGGGCTCGGCGCTCCAGGACCTGAACTTCTGGATCCTCAACGACATCGTGTGGCGCAAGGCCAACCCGATGCCGAACTTCAAGGGCCGCCGCTTCACCAACGCGCACGAGACCATGATCTGGGCCTCTAAGAGCGCCGGTTCGAAGGGCTACACCTTCCATTACGATGCGCTGAAAGCCGGCAATGAAGACGTGCAGATGCGCTCGGACTGGTTCATTCCCATCTGCACGGGCGACGAGCGCCTGAAGGACGCTCAAGGGCGCAAGGTCCACCCGACCCAGAAGCCCGAGGCGCTGCTTGCGCGCATCCTTCTCTCCTCGTCCAACCCCGGCGACGTGGTGCTCGATCCCTTCTTCGGCTCCGGCACGACGGGCGCGGTCGCCAAGATGCTCGGCCGCAGCTTCATCGGCCTCGAGCGGGATCCGACCTACGCCAAGGCGGCGCGCGCCCGGATCGATGCGGTCGAGCCCCTGTCCGACGTGTCCATCGCGGCTGCGCCCGAAAAGCGCACCGAGGTGCGCGTGCCGTTCCTGTCGCTCGTCGAGGCGGGCCATGTGAAGGCAGGCGAGACCCTGGTGGACGAGCGCCGCCGCCACAAGGCGGTGGTGCGCCCCGACGGGACCGTGGCGCTCGGCGCCATCGTGGGCTCGATCCACAAGATCGGCGCCCTGACCCAGGGCTTCCCCTCCTGCAACGGCTGGACGTTCTGGCACGTGGAGCGGCAGGGCAAGCTCGTGTCGATCGACGAGTTCCGGGCGAAGGTGCGCGCCGAATTGGCCGCTTGACCTTTGCGACGATTTGGACTTTTCGAGAGGGCCAGCCCAAAGCTGGCCCTTTTCGTTTCCCGCACTAACCTTTCGTCACAGAGGCGTCATCTGATACCGCTAGCGCGGGCAGGCCTTCGCCAACCGAGAGGACTGTCCCGTGTCCACCAAGCGCATTCTCCTGTCTCTCCTTGCCGCCCTCGTGCCCGCAATCGCGCAGGCCCAGGGGCTCTCCGGCAACCTCGTCCTCTACACGAGCCAGCCCAACACCGACGCGCAGCAGACCGTCGACGCGTTCAAGGCCAGGAACCCGGGGGTCACCGTCACGTTCGTGCGCGACGGCACCCCGAAGATCCTGGCCAAGCTGAGCGCCGAGTTCGAGGCTGGGCAGCCCCAGGCCGACGTGCTGCTCATCGCCGACAGCGTCACCATGGAGGGCCTCAAGAAGGAGGACCGCCTGCTGGCGCACGAGAAGGCCGACGTCTCGGCCTATCCGGCCGGAACGCACGATCCGCAGAAATTCTGGTTCGCCACCAAGCTGATCACCACGGGCATCGCCTACAACACGAAGGCGGGTTTCAAGCCGGCCTCGTGGCAGGACCTCACCCGGCCGGAGGTCAAGGGCCAGCTCGTCATGCCGAGCCCGCTCACCTCGGGGGCGGCCCTCATCCATGCCGCGACCCTCACCGGCGCCATGGACGGCGGCTGGAAATACTACGAGGCCCTCAAGGACAACGATGCCGTCGCCGGCGGCGGCAACGGCGACGTGCTCAAGCAGGTGGCCGGCGGCCAGAAGCTCTACGGCGTGATCGTCGACTACATGCCGATCCGCGAGAAGGCCAAGGGCGCGCCGATCGAGTTCGTGTTCCCGAAGGAAGGCGTCTCGGCCGTGTCCGAGCCCGTCGCCATCCTCAAGAGCACGAAGAACCCGGAGGCCGCCCGCGCGTTCGTGGACTTCCTGCTCTCGAAGGAGGGCCAGGAGCTGGCGCTCAAGCAGGGCTACATCGCGGCCCATCCGGCCGTCGCGCTGCCGGCCGGATATCCGGCCCGTGAGCAGATCAAGGTCATGAGCTTCGACGCCGGCAAGGCGCTCGCCGACGAAACCAAGAACAAGGCGGCCTTCGCCGACATCTTCGGACAGTGAGACATCGCGCACAGAGCAGGTCGTTCCTGGAGCGGGGAGGTTTCTGCCTCCTCGCTCTTGTCGCTTTGATCGTCGTCGCCTTCGACGTCCTGCCCGCCCTGCGGCTGCTGTGGGCCGCGCTCCTGCCCGGCGGCGCCTTCAACCCAGACGCCATGCTGACGGCCTTGTCGAGCCGGTCGGCGGTGCGGGCGGCGCAGGCCTCGCTGGAAACGGCCCTGCTGTCGACGCTGCTGGCCCTGCCGCTCGGCACCGCCATGGCGCTCGTCCTCGGCATCACGGATCTCCGCCGACGCCGCGTCGCGTCGTTCCTGTTCGTCCTGTCGGTGATGATCTCGCCTCAGGTGATCGCCCTCGCCTTCCTGCACCTCGCCGGCCCGGCCTCGCCGATCCTGAACACCCTCGGCTTCGCCCCGGAGGCGGGCAGCGCCAATCCGATGATGGGACGCGGCGGCATCATCCTGGTGCTGGGCCTGCACCATGCGCCGCTCGTCTACGTGGTGATGAGCGCCGGGTTGAAGCGCATTCCGCTGGCGGTCGTCGAGGCGGCCCGCATCGACGGCGCGCGGCCCTTCCGGATCCTGACCGACCATCTGATGCCGCTGCTGCGCCCGCATCTCGCCAGCGCGGCCCTGCTCGCCTTCGTGGCCGGAATCGGCAATTTCGGCATTCCGGCGCTGCTCGGCGCCCCCGTGAACTATCTGACGCTCCCCGTCCTCATCTACCGGCGGCTGTCGAGCTTCGGCACCGACATGATCGGCGATGTCTCGGCGCTCGGCCTTCTCGTCGCGGCCATCGCGATCACCGGCGTCGCCGCAAGCCAGGTCCTGATGCGCCGGAACGACGTGCAGCTCGAGGACGACGCACCCTTGAGGCCGTTCTGGCTCCTCGGCCGCGCGCGTGTCGCGACCGAGATCTTCGTCGCGCTCGTCCTCGCCGTCACGCTGGTCCTGCCGGTCCTGTCGCTGCTCGCCTCCGCCCTCGTGCCGTCCTACGGCATGCCGCTGTCGCTCGCCACGATCACCCTCGACAACTTCGTCGAGGTGCTGGCCCGCCAGGACGTGACGATCCGCGCCTTCACCAACTCGCTCCTCTATGCCGGCGGCGCGGCCGGCCTGCTTGCCGGGCTCGCCGTGCCCCTCGCCTACGGGTTGGTCCGCCTGATGGGGCGGGCCCGCATCCTGGCCGTGTCCCTCCTCGAAATCGCCTACGTGCTGCCGGGCATCGTGCTCGCCATCGCGTGCATTCTCCTGTTCCTGAAGCCGCTGCCGCTCCTGGGGTTCTCGCTCTACGCGACCCCATGGATCATCCTGTTCGCCTATCTCGCGCGCTTCCTCTCGGTGGCGCTCAAACCCGTGCTCGCCGGCATGGTGCAGGTCGACGTCGCGCAGGAGGAGGCCGCCGCCATCGACGGCGCCCGGCTGGCGCAGCGGCTCTTCGGCATCGTGCTCCCCTCCCTGCTTCCCGCCGCAGTCGCCGGCGGGCTGATGGCGTTCCTGCTCGCCTTCAGCGAGCTCACCGTCTCAGCCCTGCTCTGGTCGGCCGGAACCGAGACCATCGGGGTGGTGCTCTACAACCTCGAGGAAGCCGGCCTCGCGAGCCAGGCCTCCGCGGTCGCCGTCGTGATCGTGGCCGTGGTGACGGCCGCCATGCTCGTCCTCGATACGCTGGGCCGCCATCTGCCGGCCGGAGCCCTGCCGTGGCAGAGCGCCATGGAGGACGAGGCGCACATGAACCGCGAACCGGCTCGGGCGCCTGCCCGCACGTCCGTCCTCGATCGGCTCGAGCCGAAGGCGGCGCTGAGCTGAAGGTTTCGCCATCTCCGGCCGACAGTGACACCCTCTCACGTCATGGCCGGCCTTGTGCCGGCCATCCCGATAAAGTGAAGCGCGGCGCCTCACACCATCGGGATCACCGGGACAAGCCCGGTGATGACGTCAGAGGATTGTCCGCCGCAGCACATCAAAACTGAGCCGCTCCCTCACGCTTCTGGCGGGCTGCGGAAGAGCCGATGCGGCGCGATGGTCGGGGCCGGTCCACACGCCGGAACATTCCCCTATGCCGAACCCGGTTCAACGCTTTAGCATCCTGTCATGGCTTCTTCGTCTCTCGATCCCTTCCGCCTCGCCTTCACGGAACCCTCCTGGGACGACCTGCGGATCTTTCTCGCCGTGGTGGCTCATGGATCGATGAACAGCGCCGCGAAGGCGCTGGGCCAGAGCCAGCCGACCGTGGCGCGGCGCATCAAGGTTCTGGAGGAGACGCTGGGCCTCTCCCTGTTCCAGCGCGGCCCGAACAACCTCGAGCTGACGGAAGCGGGACAGGCGGTCCTCGAAGCCGCCGCCCCCATGGGCGAGGCGGCCGCCGTGGTGTCGCGCACGGCCGCCGCCTACCGGCCCGACCCGGACGCCCCGGTGCGGGTCACGGCCACCGCGTCGGTGACGCTGTTCCTGTCGCTCTACGCGGCGGAGCTGCACGAAGCCGCGGCCCCCGTGGAGATCGCCTATATCCCGACCCGGCGCCGGCTCGATCTCGCGTCCGGCGAGGCCGATATCGGCCTGCGGATGCGCAACCTGCCGGAGGGCACGGATGATCTCGTGGCCCGCAAGATCGGCCAGATCGCCTTCGCCATGTATTCCCGCACGGAGAACCCCGGTTCCGTCATCGCGCCGCCGGAGGATCCGACCCTCTCGCGCCAGGCCGCCTATGTGGCCGAGTTCGCGCAAGGTCGTACCGTCGCGGCCAGGATCGGCGACATGCCGATCCGCTACCAGGCGGCCAAGGCGGGCCTCGGCGCCGCCTTCCTCCCGTGCTGGCTCGGCGATTCGGACCCGGACCTGATCCAGATCACGAAGCCCGAGGGCGACTTGGTCGAGGACGTGTTCCTGGTCATGCACCGGCGCAGCCGCAGCCGCCCCAACGTGGCCCGGGTGGCGAATGCCCTGGCGGCTCTGTTCAAGCGGAGCCAGAAGGCCCTGGTGGGCGGCTGATCGTCCGCGTCGCCCCTCTCCTACACCCGCCACGTCATCACCAGTCCTGTTCCGGTGATCCCGATCGGAAAGGCATGGCGGCTCATCGTATCGGGGTGGCCGGGACAAGCCCGGCCGTGACGTCGAGGGGAGTGGCGGGCTCGGCCTCACGCCTCCTTCGCGGGCTTCTCGCTTTTCGCCTTGCCGCCTGGCAAATCCCCCAGGGCATGCGCCAGCACCTTCTTCATGGCGCCGGGGAGCGCCTCCTCGTGCAGCTGAAGGCGCGGGGTCCAGCGCATGTCGTCCGGAGCGGGCGTGCCCTTGGACACCTTGGCGAACATGACAGTCAGCTCGAGGGGGAAATGGGTGAAGACGTGCCGGACCGTGCCCGGCAGCCGCTGCCAGCGCGCCTCGATGGGCGCGTCGAGCACCGCGCGGGAGGGCTCGTAATCGGGCTCCCACGGGCTGGTCGGCGGCTCCGCCATGCCACCGAGCAATCCTTGCGGCGGGCGGGTACGCAGCAGGATCGTGTCGTCGGCGCGCAGCACCACGAAGGCCGCGCCCTTGCGCAGCTGCCCGGCCTCCTTCTTCTGCTTCTTCGGGAAGGCCTCCTGCAGACCCTCGGCCCGGGCCCGGCAGGGCACCATCCAGGGGCAGAGCGCGCAGGCGGGGCGCTTGGGAGTGCAGATGGTGGCGCCGAGATCCATGACCGCCTGGGCGAAGTCCCCAGGCCGGTCCGCAGGCACCAGGGCCTCGGTCAGCGTGCGGATCAGGGGCTTGGCCTTGGGCAGCGGCTCCTCGACCATGAAGACGCGGGACATCACCCGCTCCACGTTGCCGTCGACCGCGGCCGCCTTCTCGTCGAACGCGATGGCCGCGACCGCCGCCGCCGTATAGGCGCCGATGCCGGGCAGCTTCAGGAGCTCGGCCTCGGTGCGCGGGAAATGCCCGCCATGCTTATCCACGACCGCCTTGGCGCAGGCATGCAGGTTGCGGGCGCGGGAATAATAGCCGAGGCCGGCCCAGGCCTGCATCACCGCGTCCGCAGGCGCCTCGGCGAGAGCCTCGACGGTCGGGAATCGCTCCAGGAATTTCAGGTAATAGGGCCGGACCGCCGCCACGGTCGTCTGCTGCAGCATGATCTCGGACAGCCAGACCCGGTAGGGCTCGGCGGTCACGCCGGGCTTGGCGCGCCACGGCAGGTCGCGCCGGTGACGGTCGTACCAGGCGAGAAGATCCTGTGGGTCGGGCTTGGTCGCGCTCGCGGCGGGCGTTAACATGGGATTTGGAATAGCGTTCTAAACGGAATATTCCAACGCGGCTTTTGGACATTCAACATGAGACGACCGAGGCGACATTGAGACGCCCAAGGCCTTTGGCCCGCCCCCTCGCCGAGTTTCTCGACGTCTGCCTGTCCCCCAGTCTGGCGGCGCAGGGCTTCGCCACGTCCGACATCCTCATGGCCTGGCCCGACATCGTCGGCGAGCGCCTGTCCGCCTTCACCCAGCCGCTCAAGATCGAATGGAAGCGCAAGGCCCCCCACGCCGACCCGGAGGCGCGGCCGGATCCGGCCACCCTCGTGATCCGGGTCGAGAGCGCCTTCGCGCTCGAGCTGCAGCACCTCGCCCCCACCATCATCGACCGGGTGAACACCCATTACGGCTGGCGCTGCATCGGCAAGCTGGTGCTGAAACAAGGGCCCGTGCGGCGGGTTGAGAAGAAGCGCCCCGTCGCCCGCCCCCTCACCTCGGCGGAGAGGGAGAAGGTGGACAAGGCCGTCGAGCCCATCCAGGAGGAATCTCTGAAGGCGGCGCTCGATCGGCTGGGTCAGGCCATCGTCAGCTCCGGTTCACGCACGAAAGCGTGAGATGGCGGGCGCTTGCCACGAAGGCCAAGTCATTTTACCGCAAATCATTCGTTCGCAGGACGAAATCTCTTCAGGAGCCTCCCCACGATGATCACCCGGCGTCAGACGCTTCAGCTTCTCGGAACCGCAGCCGCGACCGCCTATCTGGCCACGAGTCTTCCGGCCTTCGCCCAGAACGTGGCCGTCCCGGATCTGGCGGTCCAGGGGCCCCTCGGAGACGTGGCCCTGGGCCCGGACAACGCCAAGGTGACGATCATCGAGTATGCCTCGCTGACCTGCTCCCACTGCGCGAACTTCCACAAGACCACCTGGCCGGAGCTGAAGAAGCGCTACATCGAGAGCGGCAAGGTGCGCTTCGTCCTGCGGGAATTCCCCCTCGACCCGCTCGCCACCGCCGGCTTCATGCTCGCCCGCTGCGACGGCAACGACAAATATTACCCGATCACGGACCTGCTGTTCGAGCAGCAGCGGAACTGGGCCTTTGTGGACAAGCCGCTCGATGCCCTGCGCGGGCTCATGCGCCAGGCGGGTTTTTCACAGGAAAAATTTGAGGCTTGCCTCAAGGACCAGAAACTATATGACGCAGTCAACGCGGTGAAGAACCGGGGTATGGAGCAGTTCAAGGTGGACTCCACGCCCACATTCTTCATCAATGGTCAGCGTCATCCTGGAAGCCTTTCGATCGATGAGCTTGAAAAGGTCATCAAGCCTCTCCTGGGCGAATAAGCTCCATTATCCTGCCCCTCGGGGATCGGGCCCAAAAGTGGTGTCCACTTTTGGGATCAACCCGATGCCCTCTCGCTTGATGCGCGTATCGTTCGAGGCGGAAAACCGGATCCACCTTTCGCTGACGCGGCCCTCTGGGTCCGCACGATGGGCTAGCGTGCGGGACGGGAGGGCGCGTCCATGAAGCTGACGCGCCTTCGCATCGCGGGCTTCAAGACCTTCGTCGAGCCCACCGACTTCCTGATCGAGCCGGGCCTCACCGGCGTCGTCGGGCCGAACGGCTGCGGCAAGTCCAACCTCGTCGAGGCCCTGCGCTGGGTCATGGGGGAAAACTCCTTCAAGAACATGCGCGCCACGGGGATGGACGACGTCATCTTCTCTGGCTCCGGCGGCCGCCCGGCCCGCAACTGGGCCGAGGTGATGCTCACCATCGACAATGGAGAGCGCACGGCGCCTGCCGCCTTCAACGACACGGACCTGCTGGAGATCTCCCGCAAGATCGAGCGGGATGAGGGTTCGACCTACCGGGTCAACGGCAAGGAGGTCCGCGCTCGCGACGTGCAGATCCTGTTCGCCGACGCGGCGACGGGCGCCCGGTCGCCGGCCCTCGTCCGCCAGGGCCAGATCAGCGAGATCATCTCGGCCAAGCCCCAATCCCGCCGCCGCATCCTGGAGGATGCCGCCGGCATCGCCGGCCTCCACGCCCGCCGCCACGAGGCTGAGTTGCGGCTCAAGGCCGCCGAGGACAACCTGGTCCGCGTCGAGGACGTGATTCGCGAGCTGGAAAGCCAGATCGAGAGCCTGAAGCGCCAGGGCCGCCAGGCCTCACGCTACAAGAACCTTTCGGCCGAGATCCGGCGCCTCGAAGCCCTGATGTACGCCATCAGCTTCGCCGAGGCGCGGGAGCAGGCCGCTACCGCCGAGCGCCAGGTGGCCGAGGATCTCAAGGCGGTTGCAGACGCCACCGAGGAGCAGACCCGGGCCGCCACCGCCCAAGCCGTCGCGGCCCATGGCCTCCCGGCCCTGCGCCAGGCGGAAGCCGCGGCCGCGGCCGCCCTGCAGCGGCTGACCCATGCCCGCAACGAGCTCGAATCGGAGGAGCGCCGATCCAAGGAGCGCGTGGTCGAGCTGGAGCGCCATGTCGGCGACCTCAACCGGGACATCGCCCGCGAGGCCGCACAGCGCAGCGACGCGGAGGCCACGATCGAGCGCCTCCAGACCGAAGCCGCCGAGATCTCGCTCACCACCGACGGGGCGGACGACGCCCGCGCCGAGGCCCATGAGCGCCTCCAGGGCGCCGAGGCCGAGCTGGCGGAAGCCGAATCCGCCTTGAGCGCCCTCCAGGCCCAAACCTCGGATCTGAACGCCCGCCGCGCCGCCCTGGAGCGAGCCGTGCGCGAGGAGCTGGAGCGCGCCTCCCGTTTCCGATCCGAGAAGGAGCGGCTCGAGCGCGAGATCGCGGCGCTCTCCGCTTCGCCCGAGGACGGCCCCACCCTCGACGACCTGCGCGAGGACATGGCGATCGCCGAGGAAACGGCACAGGGCGCCGAAGAGGCGGTGGTCGAAGCCCGCGAAACCCTGTCGGAAGCCCGCGAGGCCGAGAACCGCCTGCGCCAGCCCCTGAACGAGGCGGAGCGCAAGGCGCAGCGCCTTGAGACCGAGGCGCGCACCCTCGCCAAGCTGGTGACCTCCGCGACCGGCGACCTCTGGCCCCCGGCCGTCGACCAGATCACGGTCCAGAAGGGCTACGAGACCGCCCTGGGCGCAGCCCTCGGCGACGATCTCGAAGCCTCAATCAACCCATCGGCTCCCCATCACTGGGCCGAGACCCATGCCGGCGAGGACGATCCGGCCCTGCCGGACGGGGTCCGCTCCCTGGCGGATCTCGCCCAGGCGCCCGCGGCCCTGCAGCGCCGCCTGCGCCAGATCGGCGTGGTGAGCAAGGATGACGGCCTGCGCCTGCGTGGCCGCCTGAGGCCCGGCCAGCGCCTTGTCACTCAGGCAGGCGATCTATGGCGCTGGGACGGCTTCACGGCCGCCGCCGAGGCGCCCTCCCCGGCGGCCCGTCGCCTCGCGGAGAAGAACCGCCTGGGCGACCTGGAGCGCGAGGCCGCGGAAGCCCGCGAGCAGGCCGAGCACCTGCGTCACGAGGCGGAGGCAGCCCAGGAAGCCGTCCGCAGGGCGGCCTCTCACGAGACGCAGGCCATCGAATCCGCCCGCCAGAGCCGTCAGGCGCTCGATGCCGCCCGCACGCGCCTCACCGCCGCCGAGCGCAAGGAGGCCGAGCTCGGCCAGCGTCGCTCGGCCCTGCAGGAAGGCCTCGCCCGCCTGTCGGAGAGCGAGGCGGAGGCCCTGGAACGCGTGCAGGATGCCGAGAGCGCTCTGCAGGACCTCGCCCCGGCGCCCGATCTCGAAAGCCGCCTGCTCGAAGAGCGCACCCGGGTGGCCGAGCGCCGGGCGACCGCCTCCGAGGCCCGGGCCGCCCTGCAATCCCTCATGCACGAAGCCGAGCTGCGCCGCCGCCGGCAGGAGGCGATCGCGGCCGACATCCGCCTCTGGACCGAGCGGGCGGGCCGCGCCGCCAAGGCGTTCGAGGATCTGGGCGAGCGCCTGGAGCGCGCACAGGACGAGCACCAGCGCCTGCTGGAGGCCCCCGACACCTACCTGCAGCGCCGCCGCGCCCTCATGGCCGAGGTCGAGGAGGCCGAGGCCAAGCGCAAGGAAGCGGCCGACCACCTGGCCGATGCCGAGACGGGTCTTGCCGAGTCGGATCGCGCGGCCCGCGCGGCCCTCGAAACCCTCGCGGCGGCCCGCGAGTCCCGTGCCGGCTCCCAGGCCCGCCACGAGGCCGCGGTGGCCCGTCTGGCCGAGATCACCCGCGCCATCGCGGAGAACCTGGAGACGACGCCCGCCGGGCTCATCGAGCTCGCCGGCTTGAAGGAAGCCGCTGATCTGCCCTCCCATGGCGAGATCGAATCGAAGCTGCACTCCCTCAAGAACGACCGGGAGCGCCTCGGCGCCGTGAACCTGCGCGCCGACGAGGAGCTGAACGAGCTCGAGACCAAGTACAACGGCATCGCGGGCGAGCGCGACGATCTCGTCGAGGCCATCAAGCGCCTGCGCCAGGCCATCGGCAGCCTCAACCGCGAGGGCCGCGAGCGCCTGCTCGCCGCCTTCGACGTGGTGAACAACCACTTCAAGCGCCTGTTCACCACCCTGTTCGGCGGCGGCACGGCGGAACTGACCCTGGTCGATTCGGACGATCCGCTGGAAGCAGGCCTCGAGATCCTCGCCCGTCCGCCCGGCAAGAAGCCCCAGAGCATGACCCTGCTGTCGGGCGGCGAGCAGGCCCTGACGGCCACCGCGCTCATCTTCGCCGTGTTCCTTACGAACCCCTCGCCGATCTGCGTGCTGGACGAGGTGGACGCGCCTCTCGACGACGCCAATGTGGAGCGCTACTGCGCCCTCCTCGAGGACATGGCGCGCCAGACCGAGACCCGCTTCGTGGTAATCACCCACAACCCGATCACCATGGCCCGGATGGACCGCCTCTTCGGCGTCACCATGGCCGAACGGGGCGTCTCGCAGCTCGTCTCCGTCGACCTGCAGAGCGCGGAGCGCATTCTTGAGGTAGCCTAAGGCTTTCAGCCCTGCCTTGCTTCAGCCTCAAAAACATGTGGGCTTTCGGCCCGGGGGCACCTGAAAACATCGTTAACCCAATTAAATCAGAGACTTAGATGTTTTCAGACGGTTCTTGACAGGGGGGACCCCCGCTCATATGGTGCGCCCGGCTTTCGGGGCTGGGCTTCCAAGCATTTTCCCGCAACGCTTCAAAGGAGATCGCAATGGCGGACCCTCACGAGCGGAACGGCGAGAATGAGCGGAAACCGGGCAGTGCCGACGATGCCGACCTGTCAGCGAGACTGAAGTCTCTCGACGCACGGATCTCCCAAGCATCCGCGCATCGAGCCGAGTCAGAGCCTCGTGCCCGTCCGACGTCAGATTCCAGCGCTCTCGGCCAAGCCTTCAGGCTCTCGGCCGAATTCGTTGCAGGAGTGGCGGCCGGCGGGATCCTGGGTTGGATCGTCGACCGCGTGTTCGGAACGTCCCCTTGGGGTCTGATCGTTTGTCTGATACTCGGCTTCTGCGCCGGGATGCTCAACCTGATGCGAGCGGCCGGGATGGTCAAATCCGCCCGGTATGACGACAAGCGGTGACGGACTTAGACCTGCGAACGCCGAACGGCATTTGATAACATCGAACTTTGAGAGCGGATCATGGCGAGCCCGATCGAACAATTCCAGATCAAGCCCATCATTCCGGTCATCAACTTCACCAATTCATCCCTGTTCATGATCGGCGCGGCCGCCGTGATCGTGGGCGGCCTGCTGTTTGCGACCCGCAAGCGCGCCGTCGTTCCGGGCCGCGCCCAGTCGGTCGCCGAGGTCCTGCACGATTTCGTCGCGAACACGCTGGTCGATGCGACAGGCAAGGAGGGGATGAAGTTCTTCCCCCTCGTGTTCTCGCTGTTCATGTTCGTGCTGACGGCCAACCTGCTCGGCATGATCCCGGGCTTCTTCACGGTCACCAGCCACATCATCGTAACCTTCGCCCTGGCCTTGCTCGTCATCGGCACCGTGGTGATCTACGGCTTCATGAAGCACGGTACCCACTTCCTCGGCCTCTTCGTGCCGTCGGGCGTGCCGGCCTGGCTCCTGCCCTTCATCGTGGTGATCGAGCTCATCTCGTTCCTCTCCCGGCCGATTTCGCTCAGCCTGCGTCTCTTCGCGAACATGCTCGCGGGACACATCGCGCTGAAGGTTTTCGCAGGCTTCGTGGTGGCGCTGCTCGGCGCCGGCGGTGCCCTGACGATCCTCGCTCCGCTGCCGCTCCTCATGGCGGTTGCCCTCATGGCGCTCGAGTTCCTCGTCGCCGCTCTGCAGGCCTACGTCTTCACGGTGTTGACCTGCATCTACCTCAACGACGCGCTGCACCCGGGCCACTAGGTCTGCGCCGAGTTACACCTTCCCTCCCGATCACAGTATTCCCAAGGAGATCACAATGGATCCGGTTGCTTTCAAGTTCCTCGGCGCGGGCCTCGCCTGCATCGGCATGGGCCTCGCCGCCATGGGCGTCGGCAACATCTTCGGCAACTTCCTGTCCGGCGCTCTGCGCAACCCGTCGGCCGCTGACGGCCAGTTCGCCCGCGCGTTCATCGGCGCGGCGCTCGCAGAAGGTCTCGGCATCTTCTGCCTCGTCGTCGCTCTCGTTCTGCTCTTCACCTAATCTCGAAACGGTGATCGGGAGGTCGAGGCGTGCGAACGCTTCGCCTCGACAGGAGTGACGGCGGATTGAACCGCCGTCATTCATGTTTGTAGGATTCTTTATCCGTTAGGATCTGCTCCATGGCTCAGGCTCAAACGAACCACGCCACAACAGAGGCCCCCGGCGGCGCTCACGAGGACATCGGCTTTCCGCCCTTCGAGACGGAGACCTATGCCGGTCAGCTCCTGTGGCTCGCCATCACCTTCGTGGTGCTCTACACCCTGCTCTCACGGCTGGTCCTCCCTCGCCTGGGCGGAATCATCGAGAACCGCCGCGCGATGATCGCCAACGATCTCGACGACGCGGCCGCCATGAAATCCCGCGCGGAAGAAGCCGGCTCCGCCTACGAGAAGGCCCTCGCCGAAGCCAAGGGCCGGGCCCAGGCCCTCGCCCAGGAAACCCGTTCCAAGCTCGCGGCCGAGAGCGATGCCAAGCGCAAGGCGCTCGAGGCCGATCTCAACCAGCGTCTGGCCGAGTCCGAGGCGACCATCTCGGCCAAGAAGGCGGAAGCCATGAGCCACGTGGACGCCATCGCCCGCGACACCGCCTCCGCCATCATCGAGCGCCTGACCGGCAAGGCTCCGGCCCCGCAGAAGGTCGAGGCCGCTCTCAACCAGATCAAGGCCTGATCGGGAGATCCGCATGTTTCAAAGCGCTGAATTCTGGGTTGCGGTCGCCTTCGTCATCTTCTGGGGCATCCTGTTCTACAAGGGCGTTCCCGGGAATGTGCTGAACCAGCTCGATTCCCGCGGCAAGCGCATCGCCGGTGAACTGGCCGAGGCCAAGCGTCTGCGCCAGGACGCCGAGCGGCTCCTGAAGGAGTACGAGTCCAAGCGCGCCGCCGCCGAGCGCGAGGCCGCCGACATCGTGTCCAGCGCCCGCGACGAGGCCGAGCGTCTCGCCCGCGAAGCCCAGGAGAAGATGGCCGACTTCGTGAAGCGCCGCACGGCCACCGCCGAGGCCAAGATCGCCCAGGCCGAGTCCCAGGCTTCCGCCGAGGTGCGCGCGGCCGCCGTGGACGCCGCCATCCGGGCGTCCGAGCGCGTCCTGCGCGACGAGATCACCGGAGCCACCGCGGCCTCGTTTGTCACGTCCAGCCTCAGCGACGTGCGCTCGAAGCTGCAGTAAGGCTTCCGTCCGGACCCAACCCATCGAAGGCCGCCCCTCGAGGCGGCCTTTTTGCTTGGAGAGCATCATGCTGCTGATCTTCGACTGCGACGGTGTCCTGGTCGATTCGGAACCGTTGAGCTGCCGGATCGACGCCGAGATCCTGACGGAATGCGGCGTGCCCTACACGGCCGAGGACGTGGCCCGCGACTTCACCGGAGTGAGCATCAAGGACCAGATCGCGCGAATCGAATCGGAACGCGGCACCAGGCTCCCGGCCGACTTCACGGAGCGGCTCAACCGCACCCTGTTCCAGCGCTTCGAGACCGAGTTGAAGCCCATTCCGGGTGTGCGCGAGGCCATTTTGGCCCTGCCTTTCCGCCGCTGCGTCGCCTCCTCGTCCATCCCGGAGCGAATCGCTCTGTCGCTGCGCGTCACCGGCCTCGCGGACCTGTTCGACACCATCTTCAGCTCGACCCAGGTCGCGCGCGGAAAGCCGGCGCCGGACCTCTTCCTTCATGCGGCGAGGCAGATGAACGCCCGCCCCGAAGATTGCCTGGTCGTGGAGGATTCCATGGCGGGCGTTCAGGCGGCGATCGCCGCCGGCATGCGCGTCATCGGGTTTGCCGGCGGCGGCCATTGCGGACCGGGCCACGCAGAAAATCTGCGGCGGGCGGGAGCCCCTATCGTGATCAACCGGATGGCCGATCTGCCAGGGACTGTTCAAGAGCTGGCGTGAGTAGCCCGCGTCGCACGACCGACGGCCACTCGCTCAGTGCACGAACCCTTCAGGCGTCGGATTGCCCGAAATCTCCTGTCCGGCGGCCGAGAAGAGATCCGGGCGGACTTGACGGATCTTTTCTTCGAGCGGCACCGCAAGGGTTCGGGCATACTCCATCGTGATATGATGCGAATCCCTCAAGACCAAGACGTTGCCGATCACCGGGAAGCAGTGCGTCTCATCGCAGAACCGGTCGGTAAGATCGATAAAGCTCACGTTTGCCGGCTTATCGGCGAGCCTCGCGACGGGATCCACTCGATCAAAGATTTCGGATCGCGGTCGGGCACATTTCAGGATCGCGGCCGCGTTCGCATCCACGCATTCGATATTGCTCCTAGAGAAGCGAGCATTGTCCCGGACGGCAATGATCGTAATGCCCACTTGCGCTAAGCGTTCCCAGTGCTTCTGGTAGCCGAGTGGCACCTCCTCCTTCCAGTCCTGTGCATTGGCTCCGATTTTGCGGGTCGACGTCATGAAGACTGCATCTGGATGGAGGCGGATCAGGTTGACAAGCGCGCTTTCGTTCCACTTTCGACAATGCGAAGCGCCCCTTCCAGCCATGAAGGGACAGGCGCTCTTCGTGATCGCCACGATGGTCCAGCTGTTCTTGGAGGCGATGTCCTCGAGAGCCGGCAGCCAGTGTTCGGAATGGGAGCCGCCGACCAGGGCGATCGTCTTGCGAGCGCCTTCCTGCACACCGTACCGGCACAGGGTGACCTCAGGATCCCTTTCGTTCTGCTGGCAGCGATTGGCATGCTTGTGCCTGACCCGCTTGGTATCCGGGTAAACCGGTACGCCCGGCTGCAGGAGCCTTGCCCGCGACACCGGGAGAGACCCTCCGGGATAATCCCTGCTTCGGCTCTCCATGGCCCGCTGCTGGCGAACCTCCGCGATCTCGTTGGAGACGAGCCAAATTCCTGCCGTCACGAGAACGGGCAGCGCCAGCGCGGCCCCCGCCGCATGGACATGCCAGCTCGCTTTCCGTCCGATCGAGGAACGCTGGATGGGCCGCTCCAGCCAGCGGGCCGTCGCATAGGCTCCGCACAGGGCAATCGCGATCACGGCCAGACCGCCCCAGAGGCCGAGCTGCTTCTGACGGCTCACGATCAGGACGAAGATCAGCACAGGCCAATGCCAGAGATAGAACGAGAACGAGATTTCCCCTACGGCCACGAGCGGCCTCACGGCTAGGACCCGGGCGACGCCGAAGCGTGTCGTCTCGCCGCCCGACAGAAGGACGAATGCGGCTCCGAGGGTCGGCCACAGCGCCACGTATCCTGGATAATGGGCAGAGGCCGGGATGATGAAACCGCAACTCACCACGGCGGCCAGTCCAGTCCATCCGGCGACGTCCCGCAGCCGCCCGGGCAAACGCATGTGTGGAAGAGAAACCGCGAGCGCGCCCCCGAGGGCGAACTCCCAGACACGCGCGAGCGTATTGAAATAGGCCGGGGATGGATGAAGGCGCGTCTGCACGACCGAATAGGCAAGGGAGCCCGCGAACACGAGGGCCAGGGCCGCAGGATAGGCATAGGCCCCTGCGCGCAGCTTCTTCGCGGCACGGGGAACTGCGAGCATCAGGAACGGCCAGACCGCATAGAACTGCACCTGCACCGACAGGGCCCAGAACTGCTGGACCGGGCTCGGTGCCTCGTCTCGGGCGAGATAATCGACCGAGTTCATCATGAGCTTGACGTTCTCGAGATGAAAGGCGCTGTAGAAAATCTCGATAAGAAAGCCCTGCTGGCGGGACCGGGGCATCCACAGCACGGCCGCGGCCAGCGTCAGAGCCAGAATGACGTAGGTCATCGGAGCGATGCGTTTCGCGAGTCGCGCCCAGAAGGCAATGATACGAATCGTGCCTGTCTTCTGAACCTCCCTGTAGAGCGAACCGGTGATGAGAAAGCCCGAGATCACGAAAAAGACGTCGACCCCTCCGGA
The DNA here is from genome assembly GCF_018069605.1 of Microvirga sp. HBU67558. Lineage (NCBI taxonomy): Bacteria > Pseudomonadati > Pseudomonadota > Alphaproteobacteria > Hyphomicrobiales > Methylobacteriaceae > Microvirga > Microvirga sp. HBU67558. The sequence goes on from NZ_JAGPUP010000544.1 coordinate 25,780, forward strand.
CACGCGCCCTCCCCAGATATGGAAGATTGCAACGAGCAAAGCGCCGATCGTGCGGATGCCCTGAATCTCCGGGCGATAACTCGCGGAAGCCTTCCTGGAATCTATCATCGTGTCTGTCTTTGCCAGCCACGATGCCGGGCACCGTCTCACGAACTGCTACGCTCGATCGCGCAGGGGAGTTCCGGTCCCATGCGCCTGCCCGGCACCATTCACACTGCCGTTACGTTACAGCATCCATAGAGGAAACCGGGCTCTTTGCCTCCTCTCTGAACGGGGAGGCTGGCGGGTTTCTGAAACCGGGACGTGGATGGCAGCAGACCCGAAAACGACAATGCCGCCCGAGCGGGCGGCATTATCCTAAACCAGGATGGAGGGTGGGTCTTACTCCGCCGCTTCCGCCACCGGGACCGGCGGCGTCCACTTGAGAACCGGGCTGCGCGCCGCGCGGGTCTCGTCGAGGCGCCGGCGCGGGGCGTGGTAGGGAGCCCCGGTGAAGCGCTCCGTATCGCCGTTCTTCGCCGCCATGGCGAGGTCGCGCAGGGTAGCGATGAACAGGTCGAGGGACGACTTCGATTCGGATTCCGTCGGCTCGATCAGCATGGCGCCGTGCACCACCAGCGGGAAGTACATGGTCATCGGGTGATAGCCCTCGTCGATCATGGCCTTGGCCACGTCGAGGGTGGTCACGCCCGTATCCTTGAGCCATGAATCGTCGAACAGCACCTCGTGCATGCACGGCTTGTCGCCGAAGGGCAGCGACAGCAGATCCGACAGGCCCGCCCGGATGTAGTTGGCGTTGAGCACCGCATCCTCGGAGGCCTGCTTCATGCCGTCGGCGCCGTGCGAGAGCATGTAGGACAGAGCCCGCACATACATGCCCATCTGGCCGTGGAACGCCGTCATGCGGCCGAAGGGCTTTTCAGCCGCATCGGATTCCTGCTCCACCAGCTCGAATCCGCCCTTGCCGGCCCGCACGAACGGGACCGGCGCGAACGGCGCGAGACGCTCGGAGAGCACCACGGGACCGGAGCCCGGACCGCCGCCGCCGTGGGGCGTCGAGAAGGTCTTGTGCAGGTTGATGTGCATGGCGTCAACGCCGAGATCGCCCGGCTTCGCCTTGCCCACGATGGCGTTGAAGTTCGCGCCGTCGCAGTAGAAATAGGCGCCGGCGTCGTGGATCGCCTTGGCGATCTCCACCACCTGGGGTTCGAAGAGGCCGCAGGTATTGGGGTTCGTGAGCATGATCGCCGCGACGTCGGGGCCGAGCCGCTCCTTCACGTCCTCAACGTGCACCCAGCCGTCCTCGCGCGCCGGCACCGGCTTCACCTTGAAGCCGATGAGGGCGGCGGTCGCCGGGTTCGTGCCGTGCGCCGAATCAGGCACGAGCACCACGTTGCGGGTCGCGCCCTCGCCCTTGGCCTCGATGGCCGCCTTGATCGCCATCATGCCGCAGAGCTCGCCATGGGCGCCGGCCTTCGGCGACAGGGCCACGGCGGTCATGTTGGTGAGCGTGATCAGGTAGCGCCCGAGCTCGCTCATGAGCTCCAGCGCGCCCTGGACGGTGGAGACCGGCTGCAGCGGATGCACGTCGGAGAAGCCCGGCAGGCGGGCCATGCGCTCGTTGAGGCGCGCATTGTGCTTCATGGTGCAGGAGCCGAGCGGGAACAGGCCCGTGTCGATGCCGTAGTTCTGCTGGCTGAGGCGCACATAATGGCGCATGGTCTCGGGCTCTGAGAGGCCCGGCAGGCCGATGGGCTCCCGGCGCTCTAGGCCACCAAGGCGCGGCGCGAAATCCTCCGGCTCGTCGAGATCTACGCCGGTCGTGTCGGTGCGGCCGACCTCGAAGAGCAGCGGTTCGATCTGCGCCAGCGCCTTGTTGCCGGTGAAGGTCGGGTGAGACCCGCCGGCGGAGCCGGAAACAGGGCTGGCATCGCCCTGCAGGCGCGCCGCCTGATCGCCCATGCCGGCGGCGGGATCCGCCACGCCATGGGCCTGAGGTGCGGTGGGACGTCCCTGGCGGTTCAACATCACAGAACCTCCTTCAAGGCAGCCACAAAGGCCGCGCGGTCATCATCGGTGTTCACTTCGGTGGAAGCGACGAGCAAAAGGTTGTCGAGGCCGGCGCCCGGCATGAGTCGCGACACGGGCACGCCCGCGAGCACGCCCTTGTCGGCGAGACGCTCCACGACGTCGGCGGCGGGCTTCGCGAGCTTCACGGTGAATTCGTTGAAGAACGTCCGGTTGAGAACCTCGACACCCTTCACCTGGCCGAGCAGGTCCGCCAGCTTCACCGCGTTGGCATGGTTGATGCGCGCCAGACGCGTCAGCCCCGCCTCGCCGAGCAGCGTCATGTGGATGGTGAAGGCGAGCGAGCACAGCCCCGAATTGGTGCAGATGTTCGACGTCGCCTTGTCGCGGCGGATATGCTGCTCGCGTGTCGAGAGCGTGAGCACGAAGCCGCGGTTGCCATCCGCGTCGACCGTCTCGCCGCACAGGCGGCCCGGCATCTGGCGGATGTATTTGGACTGGGTGGCGAAGAGGCCCACGTAGGGCCCGCCGAAGTTCAGCGCGTTGCCGATCGACTGGCCCTCGCCCACCACGATGTCGGCCCCCATGCTGCCCGGCGACTTCAGGAGGCCGAGCGACACGACCTCCGTGAACACGGCGATCAGCAGCGCGCCGTGCTGGTGCGCCTTGTCGGCGATGGGCTTCAGGTCGCGCACGTTGCCGAACACGTCGGGCGTCTGCACGACCACGCAGGAGGTCTTGTCATCGATCTGCGAGAGGATGTCCTCGGTGCCGGCCACGTCCGGCGACAGAATGACGGTTTCGTCGCTTGCCATGTCGGACAGCGTCTTCACCACGTCGGCATAGTGCGGATGCAGGCCGCCGGAGAGAACCGCCTTGCGGCGCTTGGTGACCCGGTGCGCCATGAGCACCGCCTCGCCCGTGCCGGTCGAGCCGTCATACATGGAGGCATTCGCCACATCCATGCCGGTGAGTGCCGCCACCTGGGTCTGGAACTCGAACAGGTATTGCAGCGTGCCCTGCGCGATCTCGGGCTGATACGGCGTGTAGCTCGTCAGGAACTCGGAACGCTGGATCAGATGATCGACGGTTGCCGGAACATGGTGCTTGTAGGCGCCCGCGCCGACGAAGAACGGCACCGAGGACGCCGGGACGTTCTTGGCGGACATGCGGGAGAGGATCCGCTCCACGTCGAGCTCACCCTTGCGGCGCGGCAGGTCGACCGGCTCTGTCAGGAGCAGGTTCCTCGGCACGTCGGCGAACAATTCATCGACGTGGCTGACGCCGATCCGGGCGAGCATCTCGCCGCGGTCGGTGTCGGACAAAGGCAAATAGCGCATCGGCAAAAAACCTTGAGAGTTAGTGCGAGGGAATGCCCGCCACGACAATCTCCGTGAGGACGGAATTGGCGATGAAGCATTCCTTGTGGGCGAGGTGATGCATGTCGGCGAGCTGCTCCGGCGTCGGCTGCTTGTCGCCCGAGAATTCGATCCGCGGATCCAGGGCGATCCTGGACACGAAGAGCTTGCCGTTCTCGTTCTTGGTCATGATCCCGAGCGCTTCGTCCTCATAGAGGTCGACGACGAAACGCTTCTTGGCGGCGATCGACAGGAACGTCAGCATGTGGCAGCTGGAAACCGCCGCCACGAAGGCTTCCTCCGGGTCGACGGCGTCTTCCCGCGACAGGGGCAGCGGCACGACGGACGGCGATGCGGAGCCCGGCACCTCGACGCCGCCATCGAAGCGCCAGACGTGGCCACGGCTGTAGCGGTTGTCGGAGAAAACCTCGTCCGCTGCCCGCCTCCAGCGGATCGTCGCCTTGTAATCGTGCGCCATGGCCGCGTTCTCGTTCTAGGAGATCGACTTCACGAATTCCTGGTACTGCTCCTCGGTCATCAGACCGTCGAGCTCGCCCGGGTCCGTGAGGCGGATCTTCATGAACCAGCCGCGGCCGGCCGGATCCTCGTTCACCGTGCCCGGGGAAGCTTCCAGATCGCTGTTGACCTCGACCACCTCGCCGGAGACCGGCGCGTAGACTTCGCTCGCCGCCTTCACGCTCTCGACGACGGCAGCCTCGTCGCCCTTCGACAGGGTTTTGCCGACGCTCGGAAGCTCCACGAAAACTACGTCGCCGAGCTGGCCCTGAGCGTAGTCGGAGATACCCACGGTGCCGGCGTCGCCCTCGACGCGGATGTATTCGTGATCCTTGGTGTAGCGCGTGGTCATGATGGAATCCCTCTTCTTGAAATGTCAGCGCTTGTAGCGGTGGGGGGCGAACGGCATGGCGGCGACCTTGGCGGGCAGCGGCTTGCCGCGGACGATGAGGTGAAGGTCCGTGCCGGCGGCGGACACGTCCTTGGCGACATAACCCATGGCGACCGGTCCGTTGACGGTCGGACCGAAGCCCCCGGAGGTCACGATGCCGACCTCGCGACCGTCGGGCGTGGCGATGACGGCTCCCTCGCGGGCCGGCGCGCGGCCTTCCGGCCTGATGCCGACTCGGACGCGCTGAGCCCCGTCCTTGATTTCGCGCTGGACGCGCTCGGCTCCGGGAAAGCCCCCCTCCTCGCGGCGGCGCTTCTGGATCGACCAGATCAGGCCCGCCTCGATAGGCGAGGTCGTGGTGTCGATGTCATGGCCGTAGAGGCACAGGCCCGCCTCAAGCCGGAGCGAATCGCGTGCGCCGAGGCCGATGGCTTTCACCTCCGGGTCGGCCAGGAGCCTGGTCCAGAGCGTGGGCGCGTCCTTACCGTGGCAGGAGATCTCGAAGCCGTCCTCGCCGGTGTAGCCGGAGCGCGAGACGTGGCACCAGATCCCGTCGATCTGCACATCCGCCGACATCATGAAGGGCAGCGCGGCGGCCTCGGGCGCGAGCTTGGCCAGAACGGCCTCGGCGGACGGGCCCTGGAGGGCCATCAGGCCGAGATCGTCCTTGCGCTTGAGGGTGACGCCCTTGGGCAGCCGGGCTTCGATATGGGCGTAGTCGGCCTCCTTCATGGAGGCGTTCACCACCAGATAGAGCCAGCCCTCGTGACCAGGGGCGCCGACGCGGGTCACCATGAGGTCGTCGAGGATGCCGCCGTCATCCGCCAGCAGCTGCGAATAGCGCTGCTGGTTCGGCTTGAGGTTCAGCACGTCGGCGGGAATCAGCGCCTCGAGCGCCCGGGCCACGGTCTCGTGGCTCTTGTCCTCGGCGACCAGGAAGGCCTGCCCCATGTGGGAGACGTCGAACAGGCCCGCATGCTCGCGGGTCCAGTTGTGCTCGGTCAGGATGCCCGTGGGATACTGCACGGGCATGGCGTAGCCGGCGAAGGGCACCATGCGGGCGCCTAGGTTCACGTGCTCGGCATGGAGCGGGGTCTGCAGGAGCGGCTCGTCGCTAGGCGCATGCTCGGCCATGGGGTTCCCTCAAAGGTGCGCGTTCCATCGAGCCTTTCGGCCCGTTGCTGTGCGCCCCCTCTGTCCCGAGACCTGAGAGATTTCCCTTAACCGCTTGCGCGGCAGGTTACGCCCGTCGGTGGGCGACGTCGGAACGTCGCCGCTTTCCAGAGTGCCAGCTCCCACGCGGTCCTTTGGCCTGAGCGTTTCCGGGGCGGTTGCGCCTTCGGCGCCGGACCTTTGGGTCCGGTCTCTTCCGCGGGGATCATCGGCTGGGTTTAGCTCTGAAGAGGAAATCAGGTCCTGTCAACAAAGCAGGCTGCCGCACAGGATAACTCCCCGCCTTAATTGACGGCAGACCCCGGACACTCCATCTTAGGCGCCTCATCCACAGAAGGGGAGAAGCGCGGCCTGATCCGGTCAGCAGCTCCACGCATCGTTGCTCGAACTGATCATCGCTCTCGCTCTCGTCGCCCTCAACGGCGTCTTCGCACTTTCCGAACTCGCCATCGTGTCCGCCCGTCGGGCCCGCCTCAAGGCCATGGCCGAGCAGGGTCGTTCGGGCGCCACCACGGCCCTGACCCTCATGGAGGATTCAGGCCGCTTCCTGTCCACGGTCCAGATCGGCATCACCCTTGTGGGCATCCTGGCCGGCGCCTTCTCGGGCGCGGCCCTCGGCGACCGGCTGACCCAGATCTTCCTCGACCGCGGCATGCCCGAGGGCGCGGCCGAGCCTCTCGGCTATGGCATCGTAATCGGCATCATCACGTATCTTTCGATCGTCATCGGCGAGTTGGTGCCCAAGCAGCTGGCGCTCCGCAATCCGGAGGGCATCGCCTGCACCATGGCGCCCCTGATGCTGGTGCTCTCGAAGGTCGCCGCGCCTGCCGTCTGGCTTCTGAACGCCTCGACCAGCCTGATCTTCAGCCTGCTCGGAGCCAAGTCCGACGACGGCACGACCGTGACGGAAGAGGAGATCAAGATGCTCGTCGGCGAGGCCGAGAGCGCCGGCGTGATCGAGGAGGAGGAGCGCCGCATGATCTCGGGCGTGCTCCGCCTCGGAGACAGGACGGTGCGCGGGCTCATGACCCCCCGCACGGACGTGGACTGGATCGACCTCGACGACGACGAGGACTCCATCCGCGCACTGCTGATCGAGACCCCGCATTCCCGCCTGCCCGTCAGCGAGGGAACGCCCGACAACGTGATCGGCGTCGTTCAGTCGCGGGAGCTCCTGGCGGCCCTGCTGTCGGGCCAGCCTCTCGATATCCGCGGCCACGTTCAGCAGGCCCCCGTCATCCCCGATACGCTCTATGCCCTCGACGCCCTGGCGACCCTGCGCGACGCCGAGGTCCCGATGGCGATCGTCCATGACGAATACGGCCATTTCGAAGGGGTCGTGACCCCGGCGGACGCCCTGGAGGCCATCGTGGGCGCGTTCCGGTCCGATGGCGAGGCGCCGGAACCCGACGCCATCCGCCGCGACGACGGCTCCTGGCTGCTCGCCGGATCGATGCCCGTGGACGAAATGGCCGAGGTTCTCGGCGTCACGCTGCCCGAGACCCGCAGCTACCACACGGTCGGCGGCCTGGTGATCAGCGAACTCCAGCATCTGCCCAACACGGGCGAGCACGTGGACACCCTCGGCTGGCGCTTCGAGGTGATCGATCTCGACGAACGCCGCATCGACAAGGTCCTGGCCGCCCCGCTCAATCAGCGGGCGGGCGCCGCCGCGCTCTACTAACGCATCGTGCGGACGATGCGCTGCCTAAGGCATTGAGCGTCGGAGCGATCCGACGCTCTGGAGCTTAGCCGCGGCGACCCCGGGCCGGCGCACCGCCGAGGCCGACCTCGATCTCGAAGTCGTTGGCCGAAGAGGCGGGCACGACGATGCCTTCCTCGACCACCGACACGGTCGTCTGGGTCTGACCCGCCGGGATCGCAGCCGCCACGCGGCGGGACCGGTTGGCGAAGACCGTCGACCCGTCCTTCACCACGATATGGACCGGGATGTCGTAGCGGCCGGCCGACCCACCGACGCCGATGAGCGCCCGCGCCTCGATGCCGACCTTGACCAGAGTCGAGCCGTCCGCCTGGCCGATGCATTCGCGGGCCAGGTCGCCGAGGGAGATCTGGCTCCGGACAGAGCCCGCCTCCCCGCTTCCGCGAACCTGGATGGCGGAGCCCCCGTCCACGACCTCGACGGCCGGACAATAGACATCGTCGAGCTGCGCCGCCTTGACCTGAGCCGGTGCCTGCGAGGCACCGGCGGTGAGCAGCATGTCGCCCATGCCGAAACCGCCTTCTCCCGACGTGCCGCAGCCCGTCAGGGCCGACAGGCCGACCACGGCAAGCGCCCACCCGGCCTTCCGGCCCAATCCTTCTCTCATGATCGCCCCCACGTTCTTGTTCACCGCTTACGGCAAGGCATCGAACCCGGCCGCGAATCCGTTCAGGGATACGGGAATGCCGATCCCCTCCTCAGGCGTCTGGAAGACGATGAAGGTGGCCGCCTGACCCGACTTCATCTGGCTGATCAGGTTGTCCTCCATCACCACCTCGGCCACGCATCCCGTGGCCAGGCAGCGGACGAACCCGGCGCGGCCGATATCCGTCTGGTCGATCTTGAGGCCCAGACCCGACGGCAACAGAATACCAAGAGGTGCGACGACGCGCAGGAGGCGGCTTTTGCCGTCGGCGGTTTTCAACACGATAATGACGAGCGTGACGTTGGGCCGATCCTCGGCGACCACGTTCTGCACGAGGGCGCATTGCTCGGCCGTGGCGCCGGCCGGTGTCTCGCAGCGCATCTGCCACTCGCCGAAAGTGTTCTTGACCATGCCCTGAGCGCTGGCGCCGCTGGCCCCGAACAGGGCCGACAGCCCCAGGATTGCCGCCGCACAATGGCGAGCCCACCGCGATGCGCCCATCGGTTTCTCCATCTGTTAACCCTGCCAGAGGGTCGCGGCCGGCCGCCGCTTCCAAGTCCAATGTTGGCCCGTTGGGACCATGGCAGGGGGCGCGATGTCAAGCGAGAGGGGCCGATTGGAAGGCCGAATTGCGTTTTGGCGGTTATGACGCACAGTTTGGAACGCTTCTACCGTTGCGCTTCATCGCGTCCTGTGATCTTTGACGCAGATCAAAGGTGATGGCGCAAGCCGGGCACCGCTTTCCGCACGCCCGCGCCTTCCCCGATGCTTTCATGGCCCTGGGCCATCACATCTTTAGGAGCTTTGGAACGCCGATGCGGATCGAGACTGGACGTCGATCGGTGACCGCCCTCTCCACGGCAGCGGTCGCACTTGTGTTGGGCATAAGTGAGGCGTGGGCCGCCGCCGGCCGGCCTTCCCCATGGGAAACCGGCATGCAGGAGATGGTGACCGAGTTGGGACAGAGCGTGTCCAACTTCCACACCTACCTGGTTTGGCTGATCACCGTGATCTGCCTCTTCGTGCTGGCGCTGCTCCTCGTGATCGTCGCCCGATTCAACGAGAACAAGAACCCGGTTCCCTCGCGGACCACCCACAACACCCTCCTCGAGGTGGCCTGGACCATCGTGCCGGTCCTGATCCTCGTAGCGATCGCCATTCCGTCCTTCCGCCTCCTGCGCCAGCAGCTCGTGCCGCCGCAGGCCGACATCGTCGTGAAGGCGACCGGCTATTCCTGGTATTGGGGGTACGAGTACCCGGCCGACCAGGGCGGCGGCTTCAAGTTCGATTCGAACATGATCACGGAAGCCAAGGACCTGAAGCCCGACCAGCCGCGTCTGCTGGGCGCCGACAACGCCATGGTCGTGCCGGTCGGCAAGGTCGTGCGGGTCCAGGTGACTTCGGCGGACGTGATCCACGCCTTCGCCATGCCGTCCTTCTACATCAAGGTCGATGCGGTCCCCGGACGCCTGAACGAGACTTGGTTCAAGGCCGAGAAGGAAGGCGTCTATTTCGGCCAGTGCTCGGAGCTCTGCGGCAACGGCCACCCCTACATGCCGATCGAAATCCGCGTCGTGAGCGAGCAGCAATATGCCGCCTGGCTGACCGAGGCGAAGCAGAAGTATGCTTCGACCGAGGGCTCCGCTCCGCTCAAGTTCGCGACCGCCCAGTAATCGTAAGAAGGACCACAGAGGTCTCATCATGGCACATGCAGCTGATGCCGCTCACGCGGATCACCACGATCACCTTCCGAGCTTCTGGCGCCGGTGGTTCTACTCTACGAACCACAAGGATATCGGAACGCTCTATCTCATCTTCGGCTTCACGGCCGGCATCGTCGGCGGCCTGCTGTCGATCGGCATGCGCCTGGAGCTCCAGGAGCCGGGTCTGCAGTTCTTCTCCAACCCGCAGGCGTTCAACGTCTTCGTGACGGGCCACGGCCTCATCATGGTGTTCTTCATGGTGATGCCCACGCTCATCGGCGGCTTCGGCAACTGGTTCATCCCGATCATGATCGGCGCGCCCGACATGGCCTTCCCGCGGATGAACAACATCTCCTACTGGCTCACCGTCGCGGCCTTCTGCCTGATGCTCTGCTCGCTCTTCGTCGAGGGCGCTCCGGGCTCGCTCGGCTTCGGCGGCGGCTGGACGGTCTATCCGCCGCTCTCGGTCACCGGCCATCCGGGCCCCGCGCTCGACTTCGGCATCCTGGCCCTGCACCTTGCCGGTGCCGCCTCGATCCTCGGCGCGATCAACTTCATCACGACGATCCTCAACATGCGCGCTCCGGGCATGACGCTGCACAAGATGCCGCTGTTCGCCTGGTCCATGCTGGTGACCGCGTTCCTGCTGCTCCTGTCGCTGCCGGTTCTCGCGGGCGCGATCACGATGCTGCTCACCGACCGTAACTTCGGCACGACCTTCTTCGAGCCGTCGGGCGGCGGCGATCCGGTGCTCTACCAGCACCTGTTCTGGTTCTTCGGCCACCCCGAAGTGTACATCATGATCCTGCCGGCCTTCGGCATCGTGTCCCACATCATCTCCACCTTCTCCAAGAAGCCGATCTTCGGCTATCTGGGCATGGCCTACGCCATGGTGGCGATCGGCGTGGTCGGCTTCGTCGTGTGGGCGCACCACATGTACACGGTCGGCCTCTCGCTCCAGACCCAGGCCTACTTCGTGTTCGCCACGATGGTGATCGCGGTTCCGACCGGCGTGAAGATCTTCTCGTGGATCGCCACCATGTGGGGCGGGTCCATCCGCTTCACGGCGGCCATGCAATGGGCCGTGGGCTTCGTGTTCCTGTTCACGGTCGGCGGCGTCACAGGCGTCGTGCTGGCGAATGCTCCCGTCGACCGCTACATGCACGACACCTACTACGTGGTGGCTCACTTCCACTACGTGCTGTCGCTGGGCGCCGTCTTCGTGATCTTCGCGGGCATCTACTACTGGTTCCCGAAGATCACCGGCTACGTCATGCCCGAATGGATCGGCCAGCTGCACTTCTGGGTCGCGTTCATCGGCGCCAACGTGCTGTTCTTCCCGATGCACTTCCTCGGGCTGTCCGGCATGCCGCGCCGCTACGCGGATTATCCGGACGCCTTCGCGGGCTGGAACATGGTCTCGTCGATCGGCTCCTACATCTTCTTCGCCGGGCTCTTCATCTTCATGTTCGGCGTGGTCTATGCCTTCATCCGCAAGGAGCGGGCTGCCGACAATCCGTGGGGCGAGGGTGCGACGACGCTGGAATGGACCCTGTCCTCCCCGCCTCCGTACCACCAGTTCGAGACGCTGCCCCGCGTCATCGACACCGGGCACTAAAATCAGACGAGTGGGCGGCATCGCGCCGCCCGCTCCTCCCCAGAGGGCTTGCGACGCCAAGCCCTCCGGCGAGGAGCCGACCATCCGGAGGCCTTTTCGGCCTCGTCCCGGCATTTCGGAAGATCACCAGTAATGAGCACCATGTCGAACAGTCTGGCCGAGAACCACGCAGAGCACCTTGCCACGGCAGGCCTCTCGCAGGGGGAGGTGTCCGACTTTTTCGCCCTTCTCAAGCCGCGCGTGATGTTTCTCGTCGTGTTCACGGCGCTCGTCGGCATGGTCGTAAGCCACCCCGACGTCCATCCGGTCGTGGCCTTCGTGTCGCTTCTGATGATTGCCATCGGGGGCGGCGCGTCGGGATGCCTGAACATGTGGTGGGACGCGGACATCGACGCCGTCATGACCCGCACCCGCAAACGTCCGATCCCGGCCGGCAAGATCCAGCCGGGCGAGGCGCTGGCCTTCGGCGTGACGCTCGCGGCCGGATCGGTGATGATCCTGGGTCTTGCCAGCAACTGGCTCGCGGCCGGTCTGCTCGCCTTCACGATCTTCTTCTACGTGGTCGTCTATTCCATGTGGCTGAAGCGCACGACGCCGCAGAACATCGTCATCGGGGGCGCCGCCGGCGCCCTTCCTCCGATCGTCGCGCAGGCCGCCGTGACGGGCCACGTCGCCTGGGACAGCGTGGTACTGTTCGCCATCATCTTCATGTGGACCCCGCCGCATTTCTGGGCCCTGGCCCTGGTCAAGTCCGGCGATTACGAGCGCGCCGGGATCCCCATGATGCCGAACGTGGCCGGGCCCGATTCCACACGCTTCCAGATCCTGGCCTACACAATCCTCCTCGCTCCGCTCGGCCTCGCTCCCGTAGCCCTGGGCTTCGGCGGCCTGGCCTATGCGATCATCGCGCTGATCGGCGGCCTCGGAATGCTGGCGCTCGCCGTGCAGGTCTACCGCCTGCGCCAAGGCGAGCCGGCCATGCGCGTCGCCCAGCAATTGTTCGGCTTCTCGATCCTTTATCTTTTCCTGCTCTTCGCGACCCTTCTCGCGGAGCATGGCTTCGGCCTCTTCCGCCCGGTGCTGGGGTAATCGGATGAAGGACCGCATCGACTACGTCCGCCTGACCCCGGAGGAGCAGAAGCGCCGCCGCAGGCGCTCCGTGGCTCTGGCTCTGACGCTCGCGGCCTTCTGCATCCTGCTCTTCGCCATCACGCTTGCGAAGCTCGGGCCGGGCGTCCTTCAGCGTCCCCTGTGAGGCTCCCATGGCAGAAACCACCAACCTCCAGCGCAAGATGCACCGCACGGCCTTCGCGTGCGTCGGCGTCGCCGTCGGAATGGTCGGCCTCGCCTATGCGTCCGTGCCGCTCTACGATCTCTTCTGCAAGGTCACCGGCTTCGGCGGCACGCCGATCGTGCGCGACGCCAACGGCTCTGAGGTCATGGACCGGACGATCGCCGTCCGCTTCGACTCCAACGTCGCGCCCGGCCTGAGCTGGCGCTTCGCGCCGGAAAAGCCCGAAGTCACGGTTAGGCTCGGCGAGACCACGACGGTCTACTACAAGGTCACTAACACCGGCGACAAGCCGAGCACGGGCATCGCGACGTACAACGTGCAGCCCGATCTCGCCGGCACCTACTTTTCCAAGCTCGAATGCTTCTGCTTCACGGAGCAGACCCTGCAGCCGGGCGAGACCCTGGAATCCGCGGTCGTGTTCTACGTCGATCCCCGCCTCGTGCAGGACAACGACGTGAAGGACCTGACCTCCCTCACCCTCTCCTACACCTACTTCCCCTCCAAGGGGGGCAAGCCGGCGGCGGAGGTGACATCTTCCACCAAACCCATCGCTCAATAAGGGACGTGACAACTTAAGCGGAAACGTCTTAAAGCGAGTTCACATTCGAGGCACGGAGACGACACGAAATGGCCGAGGCCCACGCCAAGAACCACGACTACCACATTCTTGAACCGAGCCCGTGGCCGCTCGTCGGCGCGGTCAGCGCCTTCCTGATGGCGTCCGGGTTCGTGACATGGTGGAAGGACATCGCCATCGCCGGGATGCATCTCGGCCCCTTCATCTTCGGCGCCGGCATCATCGGCGTGCTCTACACCATGCTGAGCTGGTGGACCGACGTGGTGAAGGAAGCCAACACCGGCTTCCACACTCGCGTGGTGCAGCTCCACCACCGCTACGGCATGATCATGTTCATCGCCTCCGAGGTGATGTTCTTCGCGGCCTGGTTCTGGGCTTATTTCGATGCCGCCCTCTACGCCGGCGATCCTCAGCTCTATGCGCGGGTCGAGGCGCTCGGCGGCGTATGGCCGCCCAAGGGCATCGAAACCTTCGATCCCTGGCACCTGCCTCTCCTCAACACCCTGATCCTGCTCACCTCCGGCACCACGGTCACCTGGGCGCACCACGCGCTCCTGGAGAACGACCGCCAGGGCCTCAAGGCGGGCCTGTGGCTCACGGTACTCCTGGGTGCGATCTTCACCTGCGTTCAGGCCTACGAATACAGCCACGCCACCTTCGGGTTCAAAGGCAACATCTACGGCGCCACCTTCTTCATGGCGACGGGCTTCCACGGCGCGCACGTGATCATCGGCACGATCTTCCTGGCCGTCTGCCTGCTGCGCGCCTATCGCGGCGACTTCACGCCCAAGCAGCACCTCGGCTTCGAGTTCGCCGCCTGGTACTGGCACTTCGTCGACGTGGTGTGGCTCTTCCTCTTCGCGGCCATCTACGTGTGGGGCTACGGCGGCGCGGTCGCCGGCGGCGGCCACTGAAACCGCTCATTGCAGCATGATCGAGCAGGGGCGGCTCTCAAGGCCGCCCTTCGCTTTTTGAGCCCTCCCGGCACCAACGCCCGGGGAGTTCGTTGACCGGCAACCCTTTGGAGAAACGCCGTGGCCCATGACCCGTCCGCCCCCTCGCCCATCCTCACCGGCCTCAAGGGCCTGTGCCCGCGTTGCGGCAAAGGGCATCTCTTCCAGGGCTACCTGAGGGTTCGGCCAAAATGCGAGGCCTGCGGCCTCGACCTCGCCTTCGCCGATACGGGCGACGGCCCGGCTTTCTTCGTCATGTCCTTCGTCGGCATCGTGGTGGTGGCCCTCGCTCTCTGGGTGGAGTTCACCTATGCCCCGCCGATCTGGCTCCACCTGGTCATGTGGACGGCCCTGAGCATCGTCCTGAGCCTCGTCCTCGTCCGGCCGCTCAAGGGCGTTCTGGTGAACCTGCAATACCACCACAAGGCCGAGGAAGGGCGCTTTCACTAGTGACTGCCTCGTCTCACAAGGGCCGCTCGCTGATCATCCCGGGGCTGGCGGCGCTCGTCGCGCTCGCCATTCTCGTCGGCCTCGGCACCTGGCAGCTCCAGCGCAAGGCCTGGAAGGAAGACCTGATCGCCCAGATCGAGGCCCGGGCCTATGGCGAGCCCGGCGCCATCGTGCCCGAGACCGACTGGACCGCATGGCGGGCGGACCAGGACGAGTTCCGCAAGGTGCGGGTGACCGGCACCTTCCTCCATGAGTTCGAAGCTCCCGTGTACGGCCTCGCTCCCGGCGACCGCCAGGGCGCGCCGCTCCAGGGCTATTACCTGGTCACGCCCCTGAAGCTCGCCGGCGGGGCCATCGTGATGGTCAACCGCGGCTTCGTGCCCATGGACCTGCGCGATCCGGCCCGTCGGCCCGGAAGCCAGCCCGCCGGCGAGGTGACACTCACCGGCCTCGTGCGGGCGCCCGAAGCCCGCAACACGTTCACGCCGAAGGACGATCCCGGCCGGAACCAGTGGTTCGCCCGCGACCCGCAGGCCATCGCGGCGGCCCATGGGCTCACGCGCGTCGCGCCGTTCCTGATCGACGCCGACGGGAGCCCCAACCCGGGCGGCTGGCCCCGGGGCGGCCTGACCCCGCTCACCCTGCCGAACAACCATCTCCAATATGCCGTCACCTGGTTCGGGATCGCCCTCACGCTGATCGGCGTCTTCACGGCCTTCGCCTGGCGGCGGCTGAAGGAGCCGGCCTCAGCCGAGCTGGAATAGGAAGAAGAGCCCGAACCCGAGGATGACGAACCCGGCACTGACGATCTTCGCGATGGAAAGGACCTTCAGCAGGACGCGCGCCTCCTCGCGGCGCTCGGCGCGTTCGGCCCGGCTCATGGTCTCCTGGGCCTTGATCTGCTCGGCGTAGAGCGAGGTCGTCATGACGTTGCTGGTGGCCCCGTCCTTCTCCAGTTCGATGCGCTGGGCCATGACCCCGATGACGAGGCCCAGGACGCCCAGGCCGAGGAAGCCGGCAACGAGATAAGCCGCCAGGACGGCCCCTGCCAGCACGGCCACCAGGATCGGCAGCAGGATCCAGTCGATTCGGGTCATGTGCATGGGACCACCCTCGCCGAAAGCCATGCCGCATCAGGATAGCAGAATCCGCCGACCAAGTCCGCCGGGTGCGGCCCGATGCGGCTTGCCGCAATCGGCCGCTCCCCCTAATGTCCGGCCGAATTTCCAGGAGATCCACCGTGCTCCATATCTCGACCCGGGGGGAAGCCCCGGCGCTCGGCTTCGCCGATGCCTTGCTGACCGGCCTCGCCCGGGACGGCGGGCTCTACCTGCCGGACCACTGGCCGGCCCTGTCCCAGGACACGATCCGGGGCTTTGCCGGCAAGCCCTATGGGGATGTCGCGAAGGCCGTGCTCGGCCCGCTGGTCGATGGCGACATTCCGGAGGCCGACCTCGGCCGCATGATCGACGAGTCCTACGCCTCCTTCCGTCACGCGGCCGTGTGCCCGCTGACCCAGATCGGCGACAATCTCTTCGTGCTCGAGCTGTTCCACGGTCCCACGCTCGCCTTCAAGGACGTGGCCATGCAGCTCCTCGGCCGGCTCATGGATCACGTGCTCAAGGCCCGCGGCGCCCGCGCGACCATCGTGGGCGCGACCTCGGGCGACACGGGCAGCGCCGCCGTCGAGGCGTTCAAGGGCCTCGATCAGGTCGATATCTTCATCCTCTACCCGCATGGGCGCGTCTCGGACGTGCAGCGGCGGCAGATGACCACGGTGGCCTCGCCGAACGTCCATGCGCTCGCCGTCGAGGGCACGTTCGACGATTGCCAGACCATGGTGAAGGGCATGTTCAACCATGCCCGCTTCCGCGACGAGCTGCAGCTCTCCGGCGTGAACTCGATCAACTGGGCCCGTGTCGCCGCGCAGGCGGTCTACTACTTCACCGCCGCCGTGGCGCTGGGCTCCCCTCACCGCCCGGTCTCGTTCTCGGTACCGACCGGCAATTTCGGCGACATCCTGGCCGCTTACGTGGCCAAGCGCATGGGCCTTCCCATCGACCGGCTGATGATCGGCACCAACGCCAACGATATCCTGGCCCGTACCCTCGGCTCCGGGTCCTACGAGATCAAGGGCGTCGAACCCACGACCTCGCCCTCCATGGACATCCAGATCTCGTCCAATTTCGAGCGCCTGCTGTTCGAGGCCTATGGCCGCGACGGCGGGGCGGTCCGCCGCCTCATGGCGAGCCTCGCCCAGTCACGCGCCTTCATGATCGAGGCCGGCCCTCTCGCCCGCATCCGCGAGGAGTTCTCGGCCAGGGCCGTGAACGAGGACCACGTGATGGCCGAGATGGCCGACACCTATCGCGCCACCGGCTACGTGCTCGATCCGCACAGCGCGGTCGGCACCCGCGCGGCGCGCACCCTGCTCGAGCGGGATCCCGCAACTCCCGTCGTGGCCCTGTCCACCGCGCATCCCGCCAAGTTCCCCGATGCGGTCGAGCGCGCCACGGGCCTTCGCCCCGCACTTCCGCCGCACATGGCTGATCTGATGGAGCGCAGGGAGAGCTTCACGGTTCTTCCCAACGACCAGGCTGCGGTCGAGCGCTTCATCCGCGAGCGCGCGCGGGCGGTCAAAGGCGCGGCCGCATGAACCAGCACTTCGTCCACGAGAAGCGGATCGAGATCACGACCCTGTCCAATGGCCTGATGGTCGCCACCGAGCGGATGCCCGCGATCGCCACGGCGACCCTGGGCGTGTGGGTCGGCACCGGCTCGCGGCATGAGCAGGCCCACGAGCACGGGCTCTCGCATCTCATCGAGCATATGGCGTTCAAGGGCACGGCCCGCCGCTCGGCGCGCCAGATCGCCGAGGACATCGAGAACGTCGGCGGCGACATCAATGCCGCCACCAGCGTCGAATACACGAGCTACACGGCCCGCGTTCTCGGCGAGAACGTGGATGTCGCGCTCGACGTGCTGGGCGACATCCTGATCAACTCCGCGTTCGATGCGGGCGAGCTCGCGCGCGAAAAGGGCGTGATCCTGCAGGAATACGCGGCCGTCGAGGACACGCCCGACGACCTGATCTACGACGCCTTCATGGAAACGGCATTCCCGAACCAAGCGGTCGGGCGGCCGATCCTCGGCACGCCGGAGACGATCAGGAGCTTCGACGAGGCGGCGATCCGCGCCTTCCTGGCCCGCGAATACACGCCGGGCAAGATGGTGCTGGCCGCGGCCGGCGACGTGGAGCACAGCCAGATCGTCGACCTGGCGGAACGCCTGTTCGGCGGGATGCCGGCGGTTGCTCCGCGCCAGCCGGAACAGGGGCGCTACGCGGGCGGCGAGAGGCGGATTTCGCGCAAGCTCGAACAGGCCAACCTGGTGCTCGGCCTGCCCGGCCTCTCGTTCAAGGACCCCGGCTATTACGCGGTCCATCTCTTCGCCCACATGCTAGGCGGCGGCCTCACTTCGCGCCTGTGGCACGAGGTCCGCGAGACCCGCGGCCTCGCCTATTCGATCGACTCCTTCCACTGGCCGTTTTCCGATTGTGGACTCTTCGGCATCGGAGCCGGAACGGCGGGCTCGGACGTGCGCGAGCTCATGGACGTGACGCTCGCCTGCATGGCGCAGGCGACCCGCGACATCAGCGAGATCGAGCTCGTCCGCGCCAAGGCGCAGATGAAGGTCGCCCTCCTGACGGCCCTGGAGACACCGGGCGGCCGGATCGAGCGCGTCGCCCGCCAGCTCCTGTCCTGGGGCCGCGTGGTGGCGAGCGAGGAGATCATCAGGAAGGTCGATGCCCTCGATGTCGAGCATGTCCGCGATGCCGGACGCCGGCTTCTGCAGGGAGCCCCGACCCTGGCGGCAATAGGCCCCATCAAGGAGCTGTCCTCCCTGGACGAGATCGCCGCAGCGCTGCGGACCTGAATTTTTTAGCCGGACCTTCCCCATGGTCACGGCTAATTCTCCTCAATCCCGCCGCAAACTGGCCTCATGGCCACATAGTAACGATAACAAACGAGTCCTGCGGACAAGTGACGGGCCCCTCCGGCCCCAGCTTGCTCTCAAGGCTCCTGACCGGTACCAATCCTGTTCCACTGTTTTAGTACCGGACGAAAGACCGAAGCATTGCGGATCGTATCTTTCGCCATAACCCTTCTTTTGGCGGCATTCCTGGGGCTGGCCTTTCCGTCGTCCGGCTGGGCGGTCGAATCCGTTCGCGTCGATCCCAAGATGAAGGCCATTGATCTCACCCCGGCCATCGAGCGCTACAACTCGGACGGGGACGAGATCAGGATTTCCACGGCGCCGGGGCGCGACGGCATCGTCCGGCGCATCGCCGTGAAGGCGCGCGAGGCCGGAACCCGGCCCGATTGGATTGTCTTCGCGCTCACCAACGATACCGACGAGCAGGTCGACCGCCTTCTGGTCGCGCCGCATTTCCGCCTGACCGGCTCCGGCGTTCTCTGGCCGGATCTGGGCGCGACCCGGATCGCCGCGATCACCGCGAGCCAGGGCATCCGACCCGATCGGGACGACAGCGCGGATGCGGACATCTTCCTCATCACCCTCGATCCGGGCACGACCGTCACCTTCGTGGCGGAGCTGCGCTCCAACAATCTACCCCAGCTCCACCTGTGGGACGCCAATGCCTACAAGGACAGGGTCAACGGGCTGACCCTCTACAAGGGCATCATCATCGGCATCGCGGGCCTGCTGGCCCTGTTCCTGACCATCGTGTTCGTGGTGAAGGGCGCCTTGATCTTCCCGGCCGCCGCCGCCCTGGCCTGGGCGGTGCTGGCTTATGCGTGCATCGATTTCGGCTTCTTCCAACGCATCTTCCCGATCAGCGAAGCGACCGAGCAGGTCTATCGCGCCGGCGCGGAGGCGGTGCTCTCGGCGACGCTGCTCGTCTTCCTCTTCGCCTACCTCAATCTCAACCGCTGGCACGTGCGCTACAGCCACGTGACCGCCTTCTGGCTGCTGTTCCTCGGGGCCATGGTGGCGCTGGCCATCGTCGATCCACCGGTGGCCTCGGGCGTCGCCCGCATGTCGATCGCGGCCGTCGCCGGCATCGGCTTCGTCCTCGTGATCCATCTGGCCACGCACGGCTACGACCGCGCGGTGATGCTCGTCCCCACGTGGCTCCTCCTGGTCGCCTGGGTGACGGCCGCGAGCTTCACGGTCGTCGGCCAGCTCACGTCGGACCTCGTTCCCCCGGCCCTCGTCGGCGGCCTCGTTCTCGTCGTCATGCTCATCGGCTTCACGGTCATGCAGCACGCCTTCGCGGGCGGTGCCTTCACGCGCGGCTTCGTGAACGACACGGAACGCCGGGCCCTGGCCCTGACCGGCGCCGGCGACATCGTGTTCGACTGGGACGTGGTCTCCGACAACATCTTCGTCAGCCCCGAGGTCGAGCATCAGCTCGGATTGAAGCGCGGCTCGCTCGAAGGACCCGCCTCCGCCTGGTTCGACCTGATCCATCCCTTCGACAAGGACCGCTACCGGCTCGCCCTCGATGCGGTGATCGAGCAGCGCCGCGGCCGGCTGACCCAGGACTTCCGCCTGCGCTCGGCGTCCGGCGCGCACAATTGGTATCGCCTGAAGGCGCGGCCCGTGATCGGCTCGGACGGCGAGGTGCTGCGCATCGTCGGGACCCTGGCCGACGTCATGGACAGCAAGACCGCCGAAGAGCGCCTGCTCTACGACGCGGTGCACGACAACCTGACGAGTCTGCCGAACCGGCAGCTCTTCTACGACCGGCTGGAGGCCGCCCTCACCTTCGCCGGCCAGGACGATGCCTTGCGTCCCACCGTGCTCGTCGTCGACATCGACAAACTGAAGGACGCGAACGCGACGGCGGGATACGCGGCCGGCGACTCGGTGCTGCTCACCCTCTCCCGCCGCCTGAGCCGCCTGCTCAAGCCGCAGGACACGCTCGCGCGCATCTCGGGCGACGAGTTCGCCATCATCCTGCTCTCCGAGCGCGAACCCGACCGCATCATCTCCTTCGCCGACATGGTCAGGCGCGTCGTGACCACGCCGTTCACCTATGCGGAGCGCGAGATCTTCCTCACCGCGTCCATCGGTATCGCCCTCTACGATCCGCAGATCGCGGCGCGGCGCGAGGAGGTGCTGCGCAACGCCGAGATCGCCATGGCCCATGCGCGGCGCCACGGCGGCGACCGGATCGAGGTGTTCCGGCCGACCATGCGCTCGGACCGCAGCGACCATTTCACCATGGAGACGGACTTGCGCCACGCGCTCGACCGCAACGAGATGCGCGTGCTGTTCAAGCCCATCGTGCGCCTGGAGGACAGGACCATCGCGGGCTTCGAATCGATGCTGCGCTGGGACCATCCGCGTCTCGGACGGATCGGGCCCGAAGACTTCATGTCGATCGCCGAGGAGACTGGGCTGATCATCAAGCTCAGCGTCTTCCTGCTGGAGCAGACGGGCCGCGAGCTCGCCGCGTGGCAGAATGCCCTCGAGGTCGAGCCGCCGATCTTCGCCAGCGTCAACATGTCGAGCCATCACCTGCTGCGCCACGACCTGCTGCAGGACGTGAAATCGGTCGTGGCCCGCACGGGGGTCGTTCCCGGCACGCTCAAGATCGAGATGACCGAGAGCCTCGTGATGGAGAATCCGGAATATTCCGCCCAGATGCTCACGCGCCTGCGCGATCTCGGAGCGGGCCTCTCGCTCGATGATTTCGGGACCGGCTACTCCGCCCTCTCCTACCTGCAGCGATTCCCGTTCGATACGATCAAGGTGGACGAGTCCTTCGTGCGCCTGATGGGCTCCGGCAAGCCGGTCATCCTGCGCTCCATCGTCAAGATGGCCCATGAGCTCGGCATGGAGATCGTGGCCGAGGGGGCGGAAAGCGAATCGGAGGTGATCGAGCTCTACCAGCTCGGGTGCGAATACGCCCAGGGACCGGTCTTCGGAGAGCCGATGTCGACCCTGCAGGCCCGCCAGCTCGTCGGCGCGGCCCCGGCGGCGGCGTAAGAAACCGTCGCCCTAGAGCATCGAGCCGATGCTCTTCGTCTTGGCCGGCGCATCGTTCGGGGCGGACCCGGAGGGCCGCACGACGCGCTAGGCGTGGCCGGTTTCCATCGACAGCATGGCGGGTTCGATCCCGATCCGGCGCAGGGCCATCTCGTAGCGCAGGTCGGCCGCGGTGTTGAAGACGAGCTCCGCGTCGGCCGGGCAGTTGAGCCAGCCGTTGGCCTGCAGCTCCATCTCGAGCTGCCCGGCGCCCCAGCCTGCATAGCCCAAGGCCAGCACCGCGTTCTCCGGCCCGTCGCCCCGGGCGATGGCGCGCAGGATATCGATGGTCGCGGTGAGGCAGATGCTGTCGTCGATGGGCAGGGTCGATTGGGCGAGGTGGAAGTCCGGGGAATGGAGAACGAAGCCCCGGCTTGTCTCAACGGGCCCCCCCATCAGCACCTGCATGGAGCCCACCTTCTGCGGCAGCCGGATGCGATCCGGCTCGGGAAGGATCTCGAGCTGCACCAGCAGGTCCGGCATGTTCAGGTTGGCGGCCGGCCGGTTGAGGACGATCCCCATCGCGCCTTCGGCCGAATGGGCGCAGATGTAGATGACCGACCGCGCGAAGCGCTCGTCCATCATGCCCGGCATGGCCACGAGGACCTGCCCGTCCAGGTAAGGGGATCCGGTGTCGTAGGAAGGAAGGAAAGAGCCCATATGCTAAATTCTGCCTTGCCGGACCCAAGCCCCCGATCACAGGATCGTGGATGGCGGGCCCGAAGATAAATGCATAAGGGAAGCGCGTCAGGGAGGTGTCAGTTCCATGGCATTCATGTTCCGCACCGTTTCGGTCGCGATTTTTTTGTTCTTGTCCGTCACCGCCATCGCCGCACAGCCCGCCAAGCAACCCGCCTCGTCCCAGGGCTTCCATTCCCGCGCCCGCCTGATCTCCGGGGGGCAGCAGGGGGACGTCTGGCTTGCCGGGATCGAAATCGCCCTCGACCCGGGCTTCAAGACCTACTGGCGCAATCCGGGCGATTCCGGCCTGCCGCCCCGTTTCGACTGGACCGGCTCCGAGAACGTGGCCGGCACCGAGATCCGCTATCCCGCCCCCACCCGGCACGAGGATGCCGCGGGCGTGGCCTATGTCTACGGCAAGAAGGTCGTGCTGCCCGTCCTGGTCAGGGCACAGGACAGGACCAAGCCGGTCAGGCTCGTCCTGGCGGCCGAATACGGGGTCTGCAAGGACATCTGCATTCCGGCCCGGGCCGATCTGAGCCTCGACCTCACCGCCGGCGGCCAGGACCGGGACGCCATCGAGGCGGCTCTCGCGAAGGTGCCGCGCCCGCAGCCTCTCGGAGCCCCGGCCGATCTGGCGGTGCTGTCCGTCGAGCCCGCGACGCGGGACAAGCCAGCCTATTCCGTTACGGTGCGTGCCCCGGAGGGCGCAAAGCCCTCCCTGTTCGCCGAGGGTCCGGAGAACTGGATTGTCTCGACCTCCCTGCCCGACCAAGCGAACCGCTTCACGGTCACCGTCGAGGACAAGCCCAAGGAGGCCGCGGCGGCCGTCCCCCTGCGCCTGACGCTCGTGGCCGGGGGAAAGTCCGTCGAGACGGACGTGAGCCTCGACGGGAATGGGCTGCCGCGCTAGGGATGGAGCATTCAACGGCATTCCTTCGGAGACATATGCCCATGCCCATCCAGGTTGGAGAACGCCTTCCCCAGGTCACCTTCCGCATCATGACCCCCGACGGGCCGGTCGCCAAGACGACCGACGACCTGTTCAAGGGCCGCAAGGTGGTTCTCGTCGCCGTGCCCGGCGCCTTCACGCCGACCTGCCATCGCAACCACCTGCCCGGCTACGTGCAGAAGAAGGACGAGATCCGGGCCAAGGGCGTGGATTCCATCCTCGTCACGTCGGTCAACGACGTCTTCGTGCTTGATGCCTGGAGCAAGGCCTCCGGGGCCGAGGGCATCGAGTTCCTGTCCGACGGCAATGGCGATTTCGCCAAGGCCATCGGCCTGTCCATGGACGGCTCGGGCTTCGGCCTCGGCACCCGCTCGCAGCGCTATTCGATGGTGGTCGACGACGGCGTGGTCCGGGCGATCAACGTGGAGGATGCCCCCTCCAAGGCGCAGCATTCCGGCGCCGAGAACATCATGAAGGATCTCTGATCCGTCTCCAGCAATGGATCGGACGTTCACCTCTCGTCATCACCGGCCTTGTGCCGGTGACCTCGATCGAAGAGACGCGGCGCTTTTCGCATCGGGATGGCCGGCACAGGGCCGGCCATGACGTGCCAGGCGGCAGGACCGGAGAGTGCCGCAACGGACGGTCAGACGCGCGCTCTGCGGCCCTGGCTCTTGAACGGCTTCATCGCCGCGACGGCGAGTTCGTCGACCCGGATGTTGGTCGGATCGTCCGCGTGCCCCTTGACCCAGTGCCAGGCCACGTCGTGCCGGGACGCGGCCGCGTCGAGTTCGCGCCAGAGATCCTCGTTCTTCACCGGCTTGTTGTCGGCGGTGCGCCAGCCGCGCCGCTTCCAGTTGTGCATCCATTGCGTGATGCCCTGGCGCACATACTGCGAATCCGTGAAGAGATCGACCGCGCAGGACCGCTTGAGGGCGTTCAGGCCCTCGATGGCCGCGCGGATCTCCATGCGGTTGTTGGTGGTGTGAGCCTCCCCGCCGGAGACCTCCTTCTCGCTGCCCTTGAAGAACAGGATCGCCGCCCAGCCGCCCGGCCCGGGATTTCCCGAGCAGGCGCCGTCCGTGTAGATCATCACGCGCTCCGCCCCGCTCATGCGCCGAGCCCGAGTTCGCGCGCATGCTTCACATGGCGGTGGAAGTTGAGCTTGCGGTCGTATTCCAGCGGGTCCTTCGGCTTCACCAGGGCACCCGGCGGCACGTTGAGCCAGTCGACCAGGCGGGTCAGCATGAAGCGCATGGCGGAGCCCCGGCAGAGGATCGGCAGGGCCTCGACCTCGGCCGGCTCCAGGCGCCGCACCGACTGGTAGCCCGCCAGCATCGCCCGCCCCTTGGTCAGGTTGAACGAGGCGTCGATCTCGAAGCACCAGGCATTGAGGCAGATCGCGACGTCGTACGCGAAGGCGTCCGTGCAGGCGAAGTAGAAATCGATCAGCCCCGACACCTCGGACCCGATGAAGAACACGTTGTCGGTGAACAGATCCGCATGGATGATCCCGGACGGCAGGTCGTGGGGCCAGGCGTCCGCGAGGCTTGCGAGCTCGCGCCGCGTGCGCTCGGCGAGGCCGATCGAGACCGTGTCGGCCTGAGCCTCGGCCTGGGCGAAGAGCGGCGCCCATGCCTCCAGCGAGAGGGCGTTGGGCCGCCGCATCGTGAAGTCCTGCCCGGCCAGATGCAGCTTCGCCAGGGCGGCACCGAGCGCACCGCAATGCTGCGCCGTGGGACGGCGGATCGCGATGCCTTCGAGAAACGTGATGATCACCGCCGGCCGGCCGGCCACGCGCCCGAGGGGCTCGCCCCGGCGGTTGTTGACCGGCAGCGGGCAGTTCAGCCCCCTCACAGCCAGATGCTGCATGAGGCCGAGGAAGAAGGGCAGGTCGTCCTCCCGCACCCGCTTCTCGTAGAGGGTCAGGATGTAGGAGCCCTTCGTAGTGTGAAGGAAATAGTTGGTGTTCTCCACGCCCTCGGCGATGCCCTTGTAGGAGAGCACCGTACCGATGTCGTAGGTATCGAGGAAAGCCGACAGCTCCTCGTCGCTGACTTCCGTATAGACCGCCACCGCTTACTCCGCCGCCTGCTCACGAAGCTCGCGAGGCAAAGGAAAGAAAACGCTCTCGTCCGCCGTCGACACGCTCTCGACCGACACCTCGAAACGTTCCGCGAACGCATCGATGATCTCCTCGACCAGGATCTCGGGCGCCGACGCGCCGGCCGTGATGCCGAGACTGCGGATGTTCCCGAACAGGCTCCAGTCGATGTCCTCGGCCCGCAGGATCAGCCGGACCAGGGAGCAGCCTTCCCGCTCGGCCACCTCCCGCAGGCGCTGGGAATTGGAGGAATTGGGCGAGCCCACCACGATCATGGCATCGACCAGGGGCGCCACGCGCTTGACCGCGCCCTGTCGGTTGGTGGTGGCGTAGCAGATGTCTTCCTTGTGCGGGCCGACGATCGACGGGAACCGTGCCCTCAGGGCATCCACCATGTCCTGGGTGTCGTCGACCGAGAGGGTCGTCTGGGTGACGAAGGCCAGGTTGTCCGGGTCCGCAGGCTGCATCCGGGCGATGTCGTCCACGGTCTCCACCAGGGTGGCGGCCCCGTCGGGCAACTGGCCCATGGTGCCGATCACCTCCGGATGCCCCGCATGGCCGATCAGGATGATGTGGCGGCCCCGCTTGTAGTGGACTTGTGCCTCCCGGTGCACCTTGGTCACCAGCGGACAGGTGGCGTCGATCCCGAAGAGGCTGCGGGCGGCCGCCGCCTCCGGGACCGATTTGGGGACCCCGTGAGCCGAGAAGATCACCGGCGCCTTCGTGTCCGGGACCTCGTCGAGCTCCCGGACGAAGACCGCGCCCTTCCGCTTCAGGTTTTCCACGACGTATTTGTTGTGCACGATCTCATGGCGCACATAGACCGGCGCCCCATGGATCGCGAGCGCCTTCTCGACCGCATCAATGGCACGGACGACCCCGGCGCAGAAGCCGCGCGGGGCACAGAGCAGAATGTCGAGAGAAGGCCTGGTCATGATCTGGCGATGTGGCGAGACGAGACCCCTCCTGTCAAGCGGGAGCGACGCAGTTTCGCGGCGGACGTGACATCCTCTCCCGGCATGGCCGAGACAAGCCCGGCCATGCCGATGCCGTTTCGACGTCATGGCCGGCCTTGTGCCGGCCATCTCGATACGGAAAAGGACAACATTCCAAACAATCGAGATCACCGGGCGAGCCCGGTCATGACGTGGCGGTTGGGAAACCGAACCTGTGCGGTGGGGCACGAAGCGGGGCCGTTCCCGTCAAGAATCGCTCGCACTTGGGCGTTGGAATCCCTAGAAAGGTGACACACCCCGTCACCTTCCCTGATCGCTCATGGCCTCCACCGCTTCCCACGTCAGCTTCCTTCCACCTATCCTGACCTTCTGCGGGGCGGCTGTCGTGGCCGTGCCCGTGTTCCGGCTCCTCGGTCTGAGCGCTGTCCTGGGCTATCTCGCGGCTGGCGTCGCGATCGGACCGTCGGGCCTGAGTCTGGTGGAGGATCCCCAGACCATCGCGACCGTCGCGGAATTGGGCGTGGTGCTGCTCCTGTTCATCATCGGGCTCGAGCTGAAGCTGTCCCATCTCTGGGAGATGAAGCGCGACATCTTCGGCCTCGGCTCGGCCCAGCTGACCGTGACGGCCCTCGTTCTCGGCGGAGCGGCTTACGCCATCGGGTTCTCGGCCGAGGCTTCCTTCGTCACGGGCGTGGCCGTCGCGCTCTCGGCCACGGCGATTGCGCTCCAGATGCTGGGCGAGCGGAACGACCTGCAGACGCCGTACGGCCAGCGCTCCTTCGCGATCCTGCTGTTCCAGGACCTCTCCGTCGTTCCGCTGCTTGCCGTTCTGCCGCTGCTCGCCTCCGGGGCGGCGGAGCAGGGCTCCCTCGTGGATCGCCTCCTGTCGGTCGGCGAGGCGCTGCTCGGGATCACCGCCGTCGTGCTGGTCGGCCGTTACGGCCTCAACCCCTTCTTTCGCATCCTCGCCCGCAGCGGCGCCCGCGAGGTCATGACCGCCTCCGCGCTTCTTGTTGTCCTCGGTGCCGCCCTGCTCATGCAGGAGGTTGGCCTCTCCATGGCGATGGGTGCCTTCCTGGCCGGATTGCTGCTCGCCGAGTCGAACTTTCGTCACCAGCTCGAAGCCGATATCGAGCCGTTCCGCGGTATGCTGCTAGGCCTGTTCTTCATGAGCGTGGGCATGTCCATCGACCTTGCCCTCGTGCGCGAGCAATGGCTGCTGCTCCTCATTGCGGCGCCTGCGGTGATCATCGGCAAAAGCCTTCTCATCGCAGTTCTGTCGAAGCTCTTCGGTGCCAGCTGGCGCGACGGGCTGCGTTCGGGCACGCTACTGTGCACGGCGGGCGAGTTCGCCTTCGTGCTGATCCCGGTTGCCACGGGGCTCGGGCTCATGTCTCCCGCGGAAGCGCAGCCGGTCACGGCGCTCGCCGCCATCACCATGCTGCTGGGCCCGCTCCTGTCGACCTTCGTCGAAAGAATGGTCGCCAAGCGCGGTGAGAGCGATGAGCAGCCGGATCTGCCCGGGCTCGCCGGCCTCGAAGGCGAGCTCGAAAGCCGCGTTCTCGTGATCGGCTTCGGCCGGTTCGGCCAGATCGTGAACCAGGTTCTGCTCGCGCAGGGCATCGAAGCAACGGTGATCGACAAGGATGTCGAGCGCATCCGCGACGCGGGCCGGTTCGGGCTTCAGGTCTATTACGGCGACGGAACCCGCCTCGACGTGCTGCGCGCGGCCGGTGCCGAGAAGGCCGAGATGATCTGCATCTGCATCGACGACCAGGAGGCGCTCATGAAGATCATCGAGATCATCCATGAGAACTTCCAGAACGCCCGCAGCTTCGTGCGCGCCTTCGATCGGATCCATGCGATCGAACTCATGAACCGGGATGTGGATTACCAGATCCGCGAGGTGTTCGAATCCGCGATCGTGTTCGGACGGGCGGCCCTCGAGGAGCTCGGCACGGAGCCGGAGGCGGCGGCGTCCGCGGCCAACGACGTGCGCAAGCGCGATATCGCGCGCCTCGTGCTGCAGAAAGAGGTGGGCAGCATGGGAGGAGCCGAGCTGGTGATGGGCGCCAGGATCACGCCCGAGCCGCTCACCGTTCCCACGAGCAAGGCCCGGGCTCTCAGCCCGGAGACGCGGGACATTCTCGGCGAAGGCGTGTCGTAATGGACGCGGAGCCCTCGGTAAAGAAGGTCGGCATGGCGGGCGAGCCCCCGCCACGCTTCGTGGTCGGCTCGACCATGCGCCACGTCCTGGTCATGACCGGAACGGCGTCGGTCGGTCTCATCGCGATCTTCATCGTCGACCTCGTGTCCCTGCTCTACATCTCATGGCTGAACGAGCCGAGCCTGACGGCCGGCGTGGGTCTCGCCACCGTGGTGATGTTCTTCACGATCTCGATCAACGTGGGCCTGATGATCCCCATCGGGGCTCTCGTCTCGCGTGCTCTCGGCGCACGCCGGCCGGACGATGCGCGCCGTCTCGCCACCTCGTGCTGCATCCTCATGGCGGCGGTCGCGACCGTCGTCAGCCTCGTCATCCTGCCCCTGCTGCCACTGATCCTGAGCGCGATTGGGGCAAGCGATCAGACCTACGAGGTGGCCCGCAACTTCCTTTGGATCACGCTGCCGACGAACGGCCTCATGGCCATCGGCATGGCGTTCTCCACCGTGCTGCGCGCAGCCGGCGATGCCAAGCGCAGCATGTACGCCACCCTGTCCGTGGCGGCCGTCACGGTGGTGCTCGATCCCATCCTCATCTTCGGTCTCGGCCTGAAGGCCAACGGCGCGGCGCTGACCATCGGCATCGCGCGCGTGGCGTATATCTATGTGAGCTTTCTCTATCTCACCCGCGCTCATCGTCTGCTCGGTAGGCCCGGCTGGGCGGCGCTGGCCGCCGATGCGCGGCCGTTCTTCGCCATCGCGGTTCCGGCCATCCTCACCAACATCGCGGCGCCCGTCGCGAACGGCTTCTTCACGGGCGTGATGGCGCAGTTCGGCGATCAGGCGATCGCCGCCTCGGCGATCATCGATCGGGTCACGCCCGTGTCCTTCGCGGGAGTCTTCGCCCTGGCCGGGGCCATCGGGCCCGTGCTCGGGCAGAACTGGGGCGCTCAGCGCTATGACCGCATGAAGCAGACGCTCAAGGATGCACTGATCTTCATGACCGTCTATGTCTGCAGCATGTGGCTGATCCTGTTCCTCGTGCGGGTTCCGATCACCCAGGCGTTCAACGCGCCGCCGGTTACTGCCGAGATCGTTCAGTTCTTCTGCCAGCTCAGCGGTTTCATCTGGTTCTTCGTGAGCCTCGTCTTCGTGGCCAATGCGTCGTTCAACAATCTGGGCTATCCGCTCCTCTCCACCTTCTTCAACTGGGGGCGGGCGACACTGGGCATGATCCCGTTCGCGTATTTCGGCGCTCAGATCGGCGGCCCCAAGGGGGCCCTCCTGGGGATCGGAGCAGGATCCGTGGTGTTCGGGATCGCGGCCGTGATCACTGCGTTCTGGACAATTCGGCGCCTGGAGAGGCAAGCTGTCCGGGCCGTGTGACGGTCTGGGCGGCCGGCATCGATCACGGGTTCGTTTTCGCCGATGGCCCCCTTGGGGCCGACCACGAGCGTTTCGTCAGCGAGGAGACTGCCATGTTCAATTGGTTCGATCTGATGCGCCAGGCTCAGACCAACGCAGCCTTGGCCACCCTCGCACAGCAGTTCAACCTGTCGGGCGATCAGGCGCAGAAAACGATGGCCGCCTTCATGCCGGCCTTCGCCATGGGGCTCCAGCACGCGACCGCCTCCAACGACCCGGCCCGCCTCGTCCAATCCATGATGAGCGGCGCCTTTCAGAATTTCTGGCAGGCCGCCGGCAACTCCTTCTCGCCGCAGGCGCAACAGGAAGGACGGCGGCTGCTCGATCAGCTCTTCGGCTCCGACGAGGTCAGTCGCCGGGTGGCGCATCAGGCCGCCGATTACGCGGGCATCAGCACCGACACCATGCAGCAATTGTTCCCGATTCTCGCCGGCGTCATGGCCGGCGGCATGTCGCATTGGATGACCGCGCATGCGCAGGCTCTTCAATCCTTCGCGTCGGCCAAAGACCCCACGAAGGAGAAGCCGGGCGGCGCCAATCCCTGGGCGGACCTCTGGGCCGGGTGGATGACCGCAACGGCGCCCGAGAAGAAGCATGCCAACCCGTTCGAGGACATGATGGCAAGCGTTCTCAAGGCCCCCGGTCCGGAGGCCCCGAAGGAGGAACCTCCCGCCGCGTCTGCGTCCTTTGACGACATGATGGAAAAAGGACGCGAGATGCAATTGCAGTATCTCGCGTCCCTTCAGTCGATCTTCAGCGACGCCTGGCAGAGCCAGGACAGGAAGGCCTAAGCGAAGCGCTTGAGCGGCTTCACCATTGGAACCACGGGCCGGACCGGCCCTGCCGCAGGGGCGAGCCTTTCGGCGCGGGAATGTCGCTCGGCACTTCGAACCAACACCCATGACGGGTTGCGGGTGAGAGGCTCGTCGAGCGCGCCCATCACGTCGCCCCGGGTCAGCCCGATATCCGCCAGCATCCTGTCGTCGAACTCGGCGAGGTTCCTGACCTCCCGTCGGTGCTGCAGCGCCTTGACGAGATTCGTGAGCGCGCGGGCGAACAGCCCCAGAGCGGCCGTTCCTGAGAAGGTCATCGTCGATAATGCGGACCGGTTCATCGGAGGTCTCCTTGCTCTCACGTTCAGGTCATCGGCCTTGGAACGCCGTGGAACGGGCGTTCCAAGGCGTTCCAGGATGTTGCAGGGCGTTCCCGCCTGCTGCAGCACCCGTTCCAGGAGCGTTCCAGGGATTCGGGTTGGAACGTTTCAGGGCGTTCCAGAGCTCGTTCCAAGGGATGTTCCACGGCGTTCCACGACTTTCATGGAAGGACCTACCATCGGGCATCCAATCGAATCGTTGAATTTCCTGATTTGTTTCTCAGGATGTGAAAGGTTCTACCAGACGTCTTTCATCACTTGAAACGATTGTTTGAGATATGTATCATCAACATGATTGATGATGAGGGCATCGCCATGCATCTGCTTGATATCGACCAGCTTCGCACCTTCGTGGCCATCGCGGATACCGGGTCGTTCACCCGGGCGGCGGAGATCGTGCACAAGACGCAGAGCGCCGTCTCCATGCAGATGAAGCGGCTCGAGGACCGGGTCGGCAAGGCGATCTTCGAGCGCGACGGGCGCCTGTCGAAGCTCACCGACGAGGGCGAGCGCCTGCTCGACTACGCGCGCCGGATCGTGCGGCTGAACGCCGAATGCATGGCGTCGTTCAACGAGAACGAGCTCACTGGCCGGGTGCGCCTGGGGCTCCCCGACGATTACGCCGACCGCTACCTGCCCGAGATCCTGGCCCGGTTCTCGCGCTCGAACCCGAAGGCCGAGGTCACGGTGATGTGCGAGCCGACCCCGAACCTGATCGAGCGGGTGCAGCACGGCGACCTCGATCTCGCGATCATCACCCATGTGGACCGGCGCGGGCCGTCCGAGATCGTGCGCATCGAGCAGCTGCTCTGGGTCACGTCCACGCGCCACGGGGTGCACGAGGAGAGCCCGATTCCCCTGGCGCTCGGCCGCCCGAGCTGCGACTGGCGCCACTCGGCCACGGAGGCGCTCGAGAGCGCCGGCCGGCCGTTCCGCGTCGCCTATGTGAGCTGGCACTCGACCGCCGTGGGGGCGGCCGTGATGGCGGGGCTGGCCGTGTCGGTCCTGCCGGAGAGCGCCGTGCGGCCCGGCATGCGCATCCTCGGTCCGTCCGACGGCTTTCCGGCCCTGCCCTCGTGCAAGATCGGCCTGATCCGCGCCCGCGGCGAGGAGAACTCCCTCGCCGACGCGCTCGGCTTCCACATCAAGCAGTCGCTGGACAATCTCGGCTCGACCCGCACCATGGCGCCGCTGGCGGCCGAATAGCGCGCCGGCCGGCGACGGGCACCGCTTCGCCGGCGGGAACGGCTATTTCGCCGCCGGCCGGCGCAGCACGAGCACGTTGCCGGCGAGCGCCAGCACGACGCCGACGATCGCGAGCGGCGTCCACACATAGCCCTCGATCAGGGTCGAGACCGTGAGCGCCACGATGGGGAACAGCACCGTGGCGTAGCCGGCCCGCGCGGCGCCGAGCCGGCGCAGCAGGGTGAGATATGCCATGAAGGCCAGCACCGACGCCCCGACCGAGAGATAGAGCAGCGAGCCGATGTATCTCACGGTCGGCTCGACGATGAAGGCGTTGCCGCGCGCCAGGTTGAGCGCGAGCAGCACCGCGCAGCCATAGGTCATGCCCCAGGCGGTGGCGGAGAGCAGCGGCACGCCCCGGCGCTGCACCACCGTCGAGATCATGTTGCCCGAGCAGAAGAACAGAGTGCCCATCACGCACAGGCCGAGGCCCTTGAGCGCCGCCGCGTTGAAGCCCGCCCCGGCGATCTCCGGCCAGAACAGCAGGCCGATCCCCACCACGCCGATCGCCCCGCCGAGCGCCACCCGGGGCTCCACGACCTGGCGGAACACGAGGAAGCTCAGGGCCAGGTTGAACACGGAGGCGAGCGAGAACACCACCGAGAGCAGCCCGGACGGGACGCTCAGCCCCCCGTAGTAGAACGACAGGAAGTTGAACGAGAACAGGCAGAAGCCCACGGCCAGGAAGCGCCCGTGATCGGCGAGCGGGAAGCGCACCCGGTGCCCGGTGGCGAGCACCCAGGCCCACATGAGCACGGCCGCCAGCAGAAAGCGCCACAGCACCGACATCTCCGGGGCCACGACCCCGAGCTGCGCCCGGATCCCGATCCAGCTCACCCCCCACAGGAACACGGTGGCGGCATAGAGCCCGAGCGTGGTCCCGTCGAACCCCTTCAGGGGCCCGGCGGGCGTGGTCTGCGGGGGCATGGCGGCGGCGGCGTCGGTCATGGCGTCTCGTTCCCTTGAAGCCTCCTCGAATACGCCTGCGGACGCATCAGCACAAATGATGATATCTGATCGATTGCCCCTGGAACGGTGATGAAACGTTCCAAGGCCCCTCCCTGGAACGCCCCCTGGAACGGCCTTGGAATCCCTGGAACGCCCTGGAACGGCCCGGACCGGCGCGTTCCAGGGGCATTTCGCGTGGCTTTCAGGAAACGTGTCGTGCCGGATGGGCAAGCGGCGCGCGGTCCTGTCCGCGCGTTCCACCGCTCCGTCATCACAGTCCCCGAATTTGATCCGGGGATCGGTCCCGGTGCTTCCGATGGGCTGACGCGGTGCGCTTTTCATGATCGGGATGGCCGGGACGAGCCCGGCCATGACGTAGAGGGTGTATTTCCCGCTACGTCATCACCGGCCCTGTGCCGGTGATCCCGATGGGTTGGAACGCCGCGCCTCACCGATCGGAACGAGCCCGGCCCTGGCGCCGGAGCATGTCCGGGAGGGCGTCATGCGGTTCGCATCCTTCCTGACCGTTCTTGCCTGAGCGTTCGTGCGCGGGTTCCGGGTTCCGCTCCGCGGCCCCGGAATGACGGTCAGGCGCTCAGCCTTGACCATTCTCTCCGAGCCGATATATTGTTCACGTTTTGTTCTGTTTCCGAGTTCCCATTGCCATGACGTCTTTCCCCTCCACCCCCTCGCCCGACCCAACGGAGCCCGCCCTGTCCGATCCCGACAGCCCCGCCCCCTCGCGGTTTCCGGAGAAGCTCTCGCCGGAGCGCGTCGCCCTGCTGCGCGACTGGGTGGAATGCACCGCCCGCCCCTACAAGGAGATCGCGCGGCAGCTCGGGATCTCGCCGTCCACCATCTCCCGCTATGTGGCTCAGGGCGGCTGGAAGCGCCCGGACGGCGCCGCCCCGGCGCCCCGCATCGCCTGTCCCAACCCGGAGCCATCGCGCCAGCGGACGAACGCAACCCCGCCCCCGCAGGCGCCCGATCCCGCCTCGAACCCGGCCCCTGCCCCGCCGCCCGCCCGCCGGAATGCCCCGCAGGCCGCTCCGGCCGTGCCGGCCCGAAGGCGCGAGCAGATCGTCGACCGGCTCTGGACGCTGGCCGAGCGCCACGCCGCGATCCTGGAGACCCAGCCCATCGAGCGCGCCGAACGCTCCCTCCAGCCGCTCGCTCGCCTCACCCGCACCCTCGGCGAGATCGACAAGCACCGCCATGTGGCGCCCGAGCCCGGCACATACGCCATCGACGCCCCCAAACCCCGCCGCAGCCTCAACGAGCTGCGCGACGAGCTCGCCGCCCATCTCGAGCGCATCCAGCGCGAGGAAGGGTTTGGATGGGAGGTGCGGGAATGGTGGTTCGAAGGTGGCGGGGGGATTTGAGAGGAATGGACGAGCCTGAGGGTCAGGCTCGCCTTCAGGAGCCGGCCACCGCTCGCGGCCGGCTCAGCCATGCGCGTGAACGGGCGCGGCCTAGGCCGGCTGCGACAGGAGCCTGACGAAGTGGTCGGACGAGATCACGGGCGCGAAGAAGTTGTTGATCCGCTCATAGGCGGCCGCCTGCTGTTCGGGCTTTTGCGTCGCGGTGGCATCGCCGATGACGATCGGAAGATAGCCGTTGTCCCGGGCGGCCCGGGCATTGCCCTCGATGCACCAGTCCAGGTGAATGCCCGTCAGAACGATCACCTCGATCTTCTTGCGCGCCAGTTCGAGCGGAAGCTGGGTTCCGACGAAGGCCGTCTGAAGGGCAAGCTCGTTGAACTGGAGGTCGCCCGGCTGGACCAGCGCCTTCAGTTCGTCGACGAGCTCATTGTCGGCCTGCTTCTTCGCCTCGTCGAAATTCAGGCCCTCGACCCAGGTCTCGTATTGCACCTTGTCGAAGATCGATTGCGGGTAGCTTTCCCGGAAGACCGAGTACCCGATCCAGCTGAAGGACTTGAAGTTGGCAGCCCGTCGCGCCGCCTCGGCCACCTTCACGGTCGCCGGAAGGGTTCCCCTCTCCCATTGCCGTTCGGAGGCCTGGGCGCCCCAGGGACGGTAGAGCGAGTTGTTCTGGCTGATCGAGGCGAACGCCGCCGGGCGCTTCAGGATTTCCGCCAAATTGAGCTTTTTCCACTGCGGGGCGAGGTCCGGGATCGGGGCCGGCGTGAAGGCCTTCTGGCCGTCCTGGGCGAAGGCCTGAGATCCGACAGCGGTGGTCGCGGCAAGACCGGCCGCCGCCGTGAGCAACTGACGGCGCGAGGCATTCATGGTCATCGTGCGTATCCTCTTGTTATCGACAGATGATGTGTCAATGAGCCCGCACAGTAGAGCCCGGCCGTCAGGCTTCCAGCAAGTAGAACCAGATTGTTATTTTCACGGCTTTCGCGGGAAAAACTTACAGACGCAACGGCAATATGGAAAAACGATTTCACGAGCTCCGACACGGCCCCATACATCTGTCTTCAGGGCACGGAGGGAGAGTAAAAGCGCCGCTACTGTCCCGGTGAGCGGCACCGAGCGGCGCCGCCGCGAACGGGCGCTTGGGGCGCGAACCCGGTCATCACGGAGGCATCGTTCATCGGGAGCTTATTGGGCGTGAAAGAGGGTTATGGCCAGGAGGTGCGGGATTGGTGGTTCGAGGGCGGCGGGGGGATTTAGAGAGACACAGCAGTAACGTCCGCAGCAGGAACACCAGTGGACCTTTGTACGGCTATTGCGCCTTCTGCTCTTGACCCGAAAGAGACATCCGGCGTGAGCCAGGATTAATCCAACCTTCGTGATAGATGGTGGGATGTGGTGCAGGTAAAAGTCCGCCTCACTTCCGACAGCTACTGCCGTCATACTGGCATAACGAGCGAGGCCCGCATGACGACGGCGGAACGAATGCCCTGGTGGGCGTGGATCTGGCCTGCTGTGGCCTGGGGCGTTCTCTTGATCGCGCTCTTCCTCGGCCTGCGGGGGCTAATGGCCGCCGTGGCAGGGATCGTTCTCATCGCCACCGTGTTCGCGGCCGTGTACCACGCCGAGGTCGTCGCCCACCGGACGGGCGAGCCCTTCGGCACGCTGGTCCTCGCTATCGCCGTGACGGTGATCGAGGTGGCGCTCATCGTCTCCGTCATGATCGCAGCACCCGGCGAGAAGGCAGGGCTGGCTCGGGACACGGCCTTTGCCGGCGTCATGATCGTGATGAACGGCATTGTCGGCCTGTGCCTGCTCTGGGGCGGGGCGCGCCACCACGAGCAAGGATTCCAGGTGCAAGGGGCCAGCGCCGCCCTGGCCATCCTCGCGGCGCTCACCTCCCTCACGCTGGTCCTGCCGAACATCGCGACAAGCGCACCCGGTCCGTACTTCAGCACGTCGCAGCTTGTCTTCGCCGGGATCGTCTCGCTGGTGCTCTACGGCGCGTTCGTCTTCATTCAGACCGTGCGCCACCGCGACTACTTCCTCCCAGTCGAGGCCAGCAACGAGAACGCGCATGCGCCGCCGCCCTCGAACAAAACGGCCGCCGTCAGCGCCGGCCTGCTGCTTGTCGCCCTCGTGGCTGTCGTGGCGCTCGCTAAGTCCCTGACACCGACGCTGGAGGTGGGGCTGGCCTGGCTCGGCCTGCCCAAGGCTGTGATCGGGATCGTCATCGCGGCCGTGGTGCTGCTGCCCGAGTGCCTTGCGGCGCTCAAGGCCGCCCAGGCCAACCGGTTGCAGACCAGCCTCAACCTGGCGCTCGGCTCGGCCCTTGCGGCCATCGGCCTGACAATCCCGGCGGTCGTCGCCGTCTCACTCATCCTTGGCCAGCCCCTGGAGCTTGGGCTGGGCGACAAGGAGCGGCTCCTGCTGGCACTGACGCTGCTCATCGGCGTGATCACGCTCGGCACCGGCCGGACCACGGTGCTCCAGGGCATCGTCCACCTGGTCGTATTCGCGGCGTTCCTGTTCTTCGCCGTGGTGCCATAGGGGCGTAGGCGGATGTGACCTTCCGGCGGCGGCGCCAGCCTTGAAGGGCGCGGCTGCGGAATGATGGTGGAAGGGGAGCAGGACGGCACCGGCCGTGGCCACCTTGGGTTTAAGGGAGGTTGAGATGATGTTGTCACGACGGTACTTCTGCTGCGCCGGGGCTCTGGCCGGCACCACGGCGACCCTCGGCCGTGCATATGCGGCCGATTCATGCATGGCGCTGACGCAGGAGCGGCAACGTGCCCTCGGCCCGGACGACGCCCTGAAGGAGCTCAAGGCAGGCAACGAGCGCTTCCTGACGCAGACCATGCGCAACTGCAATCTCCTCGAGCAGGTCAGGGCGACGGCTGGCGGACAGTTTCCTTTCGCCGTGGTGATCGGCTGCATTGACTCGCGCGTGCCGCCGGAACTCGTGTTTGACCAGCGCATCGGCGACATCTTCAGCGCCCGCATCGCCGGCAATGTCGCCGATGACGACGTGGTCGGCAGCGCCGAGTTCGCGACCAAGCTGGCCGGGGCGAAGCTCATCGTCGTGCTGGGCCACAGCGAGTGCGGCGCGGTCAAGGGCGCTATCGACGGTGCGGAACTCGGAATGCTCACCAACCTGCTGAAGCGGATCCGACCGGCGATCGAAGCCAACAGCAGCGCCCCTGGCGCCCACACCTCAAAGAACAAGGACTTCGTGCAGCAGGTGGCGACCACGAACGCCAGATTGGCGGCGCAAGAACTTGAGCGCGACAGCCCGATCCTGCGGGATCTGGTTGCTGGGAACGAACTCAAGATCGTCGCAGCGATGCATGACGTCGCGACCGGACGCATCATGTTCATGGAATGAGGGCTGGCGAACGAAGGTCCGGTCCTGGCACGCCTGAGACATCATGCGGATGTCCGCATAGGAGGCGTGAGCGGACGTTCACTGCTTGTCGTACCTCCAGTTGTCCCCAAGCTGCCCTGCACGATCGAGCATGAGAAGCAACATGGATGTGCACGTGTCGTAGGTGCGGAAAGGTGAAGGGCCTTGTTCCGGCCATCGCGATCGGAAAAGCGCGCCGCCTCGCAGGATCGGGATCACCGGCACGAGGCCGGTGATGACATGAGGAGGGACGTGCCTCTCCCTTCCCCCGTCATGGCCGGGCCCGTCCCGGCCATCCCGATCGGAAAAGCACGGCGCTCAAGAGGATCGAGATCACCGGGACAAGCCCGGTGATGACGGAGGAGGCGTGACGACGGTGGTCGCGTGATGCTGGCGGCGGCCCGATGACGAGCCGGCGCGCACGCCTCCAATTGACGCCCCCGCCTGTAACCGTGTTATGTCGTCCCTGGAGCCGTGTCCCCGGCTCTGGGGCGTGAGAACCCCTCCGAAGGCGGTCGGTATCGGCCGTCAACGATGCCTTCCCAACCTTACGGTCGGGGAGGTGCTGTCGCATGTCCAGGGCGCAAGCCTAAAGGGCAGCGCGGTCGTCCTTCGGCGGCTTCTCAACTCCCCGACCACCAGCGGTGCTGGTGGTCGCTTCACCCGAGGGGAGTTGCCCGCATGGACCAGCCCTATTCTGCTTTCGCCGATTGGCTCTCGAAGTTTCATGCCGCGCCCGGGCCGATCCAGGCGCTCTGGCTCGTCGCCGGCCCGGCCACGATCCTCGGCCTCGCCTGGCTCGTGCTGCGCGGCCTGCGCGAGATCGTCGGCCTGTCGCTGCGCGGGCGCCTCGCGCGCGGTGCGAGGCGCGGCCACCTGGTCTACGGCGTCTATCAGGACGACCGGGGCCGCTGGATGATCTATTGGCACGGGCGCCAGCCCGAGCCGGTCGACTGGGAGAACCCGCCGCCGGAGCTGATCGGGCGCGGCACCGTCGTGCAGGGCGTGTTCCGGCGGCCGCAGGCGTGAGAGGCCGCGCCTGACGCGCCCCCTGCCCGGCCGGCGCATCGTGCGGACCCCGGGGCCGCGCCGGCGACCCAAAGCGCTGCGCCGGCGGCCCAAAGCGCCGCGTCCCGAAGGGACCTTTCCCCGTTCTCCACAGGCTCCGCCACAGCCCATCGACGAACCCGGGGCCGCATGAGACGTTCATGCTTCGTTCTTATGGAGATTCGTCGTGGCGTCGCAGAGCAGGAAGCTTTCCACCGAGCAGGTTCTCGAGGCACGCCTCCGATACGCGTCCGGTGAGCGGGAATGGAGCCAGTTCGCCCGCGATTACGGGGTCGACCGGACCGTCATCAAGCGGGCCGTGATGGGGGAAACCTTCAAGGAGCTGCCGATGCCGCCCAAGCGGATTTTCGGCTCCCGGCCGTTTCCCTACGGATAGAGGGCACCCGAGGCGTCGCGCGGAAAATGGGGCGTCGCGCAAGGAACGGGGCACGGTCTCCCGCGTCCGTCGATGCGCTCTTTTCAGGCGTGGAGCATCGGATCGATTTCAACAGGAGCAATCCACTTTTGAGCCGGTGCGCCAGCCCAGCAATCGACACAAACCGGGGCAAGCATGAAGCCTTCAGGAAACCCAGCGAGGGACGGCCATGCTTCCCAATCCTGACTATTTCAGTTTCGGCGATAACGGAATCCGATACGGCCTCTACGGCGGCCTCGACTATTCGGGCGGCGTCGATGGCGGCAAGATCACGGGGACGAACGATCCACCCCCGGTCGATGACTACGATGAATTCTTCTACACCCACGACCTCGAACTCCAGCAGGCCACGACCACCGAGGAGCGGCTCGACGCCCATGCGCACGTCATCACGGGCGTCTACGGGCTCCTGACCGGAACCACGCCGGACTGGGGCCTTTTCTGACGCGCTGCGGTTGCGTGAGGCGGGATCGCCCGGGCGCGCCGTCACCGCTCCCAATACGGCGGCTCTCCGAACGCCTCACGCAGGCACTCGGCGAAAGCCCTCAGTTTGGCCGAAGGCCGCCGGCCCTCCTGATGGGCCACATAGATGAATTCCGGAGCGGACCGGAGCCCCACATCGACGACCTGAAGGCGGCCCTTCGCGATGTCGGGACCGACGATGAAGGTCGGCAGGAGGGCGATGCCGATCCCGGACAGCGCGGCGTCCCGCATCATGTCGCCGTTGTTGACGCGCAGGGCCACCCGACCGCGGAGGATGGTCGCCCCGGTCGGGCCGGGGAACCGCCAGTCGTCGACACCCCGGTTGGTGTAGAAGATCCCGGCATGACCCTCCAGGTCGCCGGCCGCGCCGGGCGTCCCGTGCCGGGCCAGGTAATCCGGCGACGCGACGAGAACCCGCCGGCTTGGCGCCAGCCGCCAGGCGACCAGCCGGGAATCCATGAGCGGACCGTGCCGGACCACGGCATCGTAACCTTCCGCCGATACATCCACCCGCCGGTCGTCGAGGTCGAGCGTCAGCTCGATGCCGGGATGCCGGGCGAGAAACGGATACACCGCCGGCCCGAGATGCATTCGGCCGAATGTCACAGGCGCCGAGATGCGCAGGGGCCCGACCAGAGCGCCGCTGCGCTGGGCCATTTCCGCCATCGCTTCCTCGACCTCGTGGGCAATGCGGGACGCCCTCTCGCGGAACGTGATCCCATCCTCCGTCAGGCTCAGCCGACGGGTGCTCCGATGCACGAGCCTCACGCCGAGGCTGCGCTCGAGCTCGACCAGGCGGTCGCTGACCACGGATTTCGACAGTCTCAGACGGCGCGCCGCCTCGCTGATCGAGCCGGCCTCCGCGACCGCCACGAAGGTGGCGATGCCATCGAGCTTCATCATCGTTCGGACTTTCCGGAGGCCAGTTTCTCCTTTCGGAGCCTAATCCGGAAGGTGCTCAAACGCTATCTCCGGCTCCGACGGAGACGCGTTGACCGCAGCCACGGCAAAAGCTCTCCCGTTGAAAGGAGACGACAGATGCTCAGGTTCGTCATCAGTGCTCTGGGAGCCGCCGCCATCGCCCTGCCGGCTGCTGCGCAGATGCAGTTCCCGGCCGAAATCCGGACACAGGAGATCACCACCAACGGCGCCACAATCCATGTCCGCGTCGGCGGCACGGGCCCGGCCGTGGTTCTGCTGCACGGCTATGGCGAAACCGGCGACATGTGGGCGCCCCTGGCCCAGGATCTTGTCCGGGATCACACGGTCGTGGTTCCGGACCTGCGCGGCCTGGGGCTTTCCTCCAAGCCGGAAGCGGGGTTCGACAAGAAGACGCAAGCCGGCGACGTGGCAGGCGTTCTCGACGCGCTCAGGATCGATCGCGCCGATCTGGTCACGCACGACATCGGGAACATGGTCGGCTACGCCTTCGCCGTCCAGCACCCGGACCGGGTGAGGCGGTTTGTTCTGATCGATGCTCCCTTGCCGGGGATCGGCCCGTGGGAAGAGGTCCTGAAGAACCCGCTGTTGTGGCATTTCCGGTTTGGAGGCCCCGACATGGAGCGCCTTGTTGCCGGTCGCGAGCGCATCTATCTCGATCGCTTCTGGAACGAGTTCTCGGCCACGCCCAGCCGCTTCTCCGAGGCCGCACGGGACCATTACGCGAAACTGTACGCCCTGCCGGGCGCCATGCACTCGGGTTTCGCCCAGTTTGCCGCGTTCGATCAGGATGCCGTCGACAACAAGGCCTTCCTCGCGGCCAAGGGCAAGCTCGCAATGCCGGTGCTGGCGATCGGGGGCGAGAAATCGTTTGGCCCGATGATGGCGTCCGTGATGCGGTTTGCCGCCAGTGACGTGACCGAGGGGATCATTCCCGACTCAGGCCATTGGATCATGGAAGAAAACCCGACGGCGACGAGCGCCATGGTTCGCTCCTTCCTGACGTCCAACTGAACGGAACGACGCGGTTTGCACGACCTCTCCCCGTCATGGCCGGGCTCGTCCCGGCCATCCCGATACGGACAGGCGCGGCACTGTTCGTCGCCGGGATCACCGGCACAGGGCCGGTGATGACGGGCAGCGGACATTCGGTGCCGTTTCGAAGGCTTGCCGGCAGTGGCGTTGCGACCAATGTCTGTCGCCAGCCGTCAGGAGCCAGGCTGGCCGGGGACATGGGGCGCATGATGCACGACGATCAGGTTCACATCGACGTTGATAC
This sequence comes from Microvirga sp. HBU67558, assembly GCF_018069605.1. NCBI lineage: Bacteria > Pseudomonadati > Pseudomonadota > Alphaproteobacteria > Hyphomicrobiales > Methylobacteriaceae > Microvirga > Microvirga sp. HBU67558. The sequence goes on from NZ_JAGPUP010000544.1 coordinate 67,859, forward strand.
CGTTCGTGAATTGGTCGCCGATCAGTTTCCCGAGTACCGTCATGAACGGATCGTGCAACTCGGATCGGCCGGCACCGACAATGCCATCTTCCGCATTGGATCGGGTGTCGCGGCACGGTTCCCCCTGCGCGTCATGAAGCCGCTCGAATGCGCCGAGATGCTGCGCCGGGAAGCGGCAGCCATGACCGAGTTCGCGCAGCATTCTCCCTATGCGACTCCTCGACCGCTGGGGCTCGGTCGACCCAGCGCGCTGTATCCGACGGCCTGGGCGGTGCAGGGTTGGATCGACGGCGAGACGGCCACGCCGGACGGACTTGCTGCGTCCACGGCATTCGCCCTCGACGTCGCCGACCTGATCGCGTCTTTGCGTGCAGCGGACACCCGTGGCCGCCGCTTCGACGGACCAGGGAGAGGCGGCAACCTTCCCGATCATGACGACTGGATGGACGTCTGCTTCAGGAACAGCGGCGCCCTTCTGGACGTCGCTCGCCTGCGTGGCATGTGGGCCCGGCTGCGGGAGCTGCCGCCATCCGGGCCCGACGTCATGAGCCATCGGGATCTCATTCCGGCCAATCTTCTCGTGCGCGACGGGCGTCTCGCGGGTGTGCTCGATGCCGGCGGCTTCGGGCCGGCGGATCCGGCGTTGGATCTCGTGGCTGCGTGGCATCTTCTCGATCGGGACCGCAGGGACATCGTGCGGTCCCGTCTCGGATCGGACGACGTCGAGTGGGCGCGCGGAGCAGCATGGGCGTTCCAGCAGGCGATGGGGCTGGTCTGGTACTATCAGCGGACCCATCCGAGGATGAGTGCCTTGGGACGAAGCACGCTCTCCCGCCTGCTCGACGATCGTGACGTCTGAACGGGACCGGCGCCGGGAGACCATTCAGGCAGAAGGGGATGTTCGCCGAGCGTGAGGCCCCGCTCATCCACGCAACCGACTCGCATCCGGAAGGGCTCGGCGCCTCAAGAAATCGGGATCACAGGCACAGGGCCGGTGATGACGTGGAGACGGTATGAGCCGGTGATGACACCCTCCCATGTCATGGCCGGGCTTGTCCCGGCCATCTCGATCAGGAAAAGCGCTGCGCCTCACACGATCGGGATCACCGGGACGAACCCGGTGCTACCGGTTTCGGGCACGGCCGACAGGAACGAGATCGATATGGGCAGGATTTGGCTTGTGGTCCAACATCGCGCCGTTTGCGGCATCGAGGACCAAGCCGACTGATCCGCCCGGCAGGATGGCGTTCCCGATCACGCCAGGGGCCGCTTTATCGGTCAGCACTGACGTCACCAGGAGGGACCCTGGCCGGTATCCTCTGGCGTCCGCATAGGCCGTGAATTCAGTCTTTCGATTCACCTTCACGACGCAAGGCGAGCGGGGACATTCCTGCCCGAGCGACGTCCGGATCCGCGCCGTGCTTGGGCTGGCCGTGATGGTCACCGTCTCCTCGACTCCACGGGTCACCGTGTTGCAGGCCGCCAACGATAAGACCGCGCCCGCCCCACATGTCAGAACGCGCATTCGCATGGATTGTCCCTCTCGCGTGCCGGCTCACAATGCCGCTCTGTCAAAAGCAGGTAGGGCTCACGGTTAAGTCTGCCACTGTTGCTTCTCCTGGCATGACGTTCGTGGCTCCTCGTCATCCTGTGAGACACCCTGCTCAAAGCATTCGGGATCACCAGGCTCGTCCCGGTGATCCCGCTTCTATGAGGCACAGCGTCCCCATCATCGGAAAGGACTGAGCGGCCGTCTCTCGCCGCGCGAGGAGCGACGACGCGGCGCGGCGTTTCCGCAGCTTCGCGCGAACCGAATGGACACGGTGTCATTGTCATGGGTGAGGCCGCGCCCGACGCGGCCGGCTTTCGGATTCACCAGAAGAGGACATGACGATGGCGACGAGCAGGAAGAGTGGGACCTCACAACCCAGCAAGGCCCGCAAGACATCGGGAGCATCCGCGTCCCGGTCGACGGCCAAGAAGGGAGCGGCCGCATCGAAGCGCGCGCAGCCCAAGGCGAGCGCGCGCTCCGCGACGAAGTCGCAGGCCGTTCCCGCAAAAGCCCGCTCCGCGGCGGGATCGCGCTCCTCCGCCCGTGCGTCTACCGGCACGTCGCGCTCCACCACGCGGGCGCGCTCTGCGTCCCGGCCGCAGGGCGGCCTGTTGAACCCGATGGCGTGGCTCTCGAGCCTCGAGACCACCCTCACCTCCCCGCAGGCCCGTGCCGTGATGGCCGAGGCCTTGAGGGCGGTGGCGAACGTGCTCGAGGCGCCGCAGGGCGGCGAGTCCGGTAAGAGCGGCGGCGTGCAGGAAGGCCGTCGGGCCGTGTCGGCGGCCGGCAGCCTCGGGGCCGAGATCGTGGCCGCGCCTCTCGAAGTGGCGGCTGCCGCCATCGGGGCGGCGGGCGAGGTGCTGACGGGCGCGCTCGGCGGCCAGGGCGGCGAGGACCGCGGCACCGGCGCCTCGCGCACGGGCGGCGCACGCAAGAAATCGGCGCCGTCACGCGGCTGATCTCGCCCACGCACGCGCATGAAAAAGGCCGCCTCGTCGGAGGCGGCCTTCGTTGCGTCGAATGCGCAGGGGTTCGTCAGGCCGCCGCGGCGACCGGCTCGGGGCCGGCCTCGTCCATGGCCCGCATGTAGACGTCGAGCAGGCTGTCGTGCTCGTCGCGCTCGTCCTGGTCCTGCTTGCGCAGCTTGATGATCTCCTTGAGGATCTTCACGTCGAAGCCCTCGCCCTTGGCCTCGGAGAAGACCTCCTTCTTGGCCTCGTTCAGGTCCTTGATCTCGTTCTCGATCTGCTCGATGCGCTCCACGAACGAGCGGATCCGATTGCCCGGAATTCCAACGACGTCACTCATGGCTTCTCCTTTGCCGTCACCAGACCGGCACTATCGGGCAGGCGGGTAAGCACCCCGTTAATGCCGGGCGGCGGCCGGGCCGTCCCGTCCTGCCGGTTGCCGAAGGCGCGCGGCGACCGGCCCATGACACGCTTGAACGCGGCGCTGAACGCGCCCTCGGATTCATAGCCGAGGCTCGGGGCGATCAGGGCGATCGGATCGCTCGCCGACAACCGCTCGGCCGCGAGCAGCATCCGCCACCGGGTCAGATAGGCCATCGGGGTTTCCCCGACCCGTTCGCGGAACGCGAGGGCGAAGCTGGATCGCGACATCCCGGAGAGCCGTCCGAGCTCCCGCAGCGTCCAGCGATGCGCCGGATCGCCGTGCATGGCGGCCATCGCGGCCGACAGGCGCGGATCGCCGAGGGCGAAGAACCACCCGACGCGCGTCGGCGGAGCCTCCGCGAGATGCAGCCGCAGCGCCTGGACGAGCATCATGTGGGCGAGATGCTGCGCCACCAGGGCGCTGCCGGGCTGGCCCTCGCGGATCTCCTGCATCATGCGCTCCACCGACCAGCGCAGCGCCTCCTGGTCGCTCTCGCGCCGGATGTGGATGAGCGCCGGCAGGGCGGCGAGCAGCATGGACGCGTGACGCCCCTCGACGGCGAAGCGGCTGCCCACGAGAGCGAAGGCGTCGCCGCCGTTCACGGTGACGACGCCCCCATCCCGCGGGGGCGGGAAGATGGTGGCAGCGTCGATCGGCGGTCGATCGAGGTCGCTCCCGATCCGGAACGGCCGGCCACTCGGCAGGATGAAGCAGTCGCCGGCCCGGATCAGAGCCGTCTCCGCCGTGCCCTCGACGGCGAGCCAGCACGCGCCCCGGGTGACCGCGTAGCACTTGATGCGGGCGTGCTGGTCGGCGAAGCGAACCGCCCAATCGCCGCCGGCCTCGAAGCCCGCCGAGACGGAGCCTCGCGGCCTGATGAGCGCCAACACGTCGGAGAGAGGATCGACGGGCATTCTGGACGATCTCGACATTTGTTCGGACGAACGCGCATGGAGCGTCCGGCCAGGAGGGCTTAAAGCCGTGAGAGCTTAAAGCATGGGCACGGACAGCACATCCCGTACCGTCGTGAAGGAAGAGACAGGCATGATCGTCGTTACAACGCCCACCGGGTCCATCGGCCGCCAAGTCCTGGCGCGGCTGCTCCAGGCGGGAGAACGCGTCCGCGTCATCGCGCGCGATCCGTCGCGCCTGCCCCGGGAGACGCTCGCGCGGATCGAGCTCGTCGAGGGCTCGCACGGCGAGGCAGAGGTGGTGGACCGCGCCTTCGACGGCGCGGACGCGGTGTTCTGGCTTCCTCCGCCCAACCCGCATGCCGAGAGCCTGGACGCGGTCTATGCCGACTTCGCCCGTCCGGCCTGCGAGGCGTTCAGGACGCACGGCGTCGGTCATGTGGTGGGGATCTCGGCCCTGGGCCGGGGCACCCCGATGGCGGACCGCGCCGGGCTCGTCACCGCGTCGCTCGCCATGGACGACCTGATCGCCGGCACGGGCGTGAACTATCGTGCTCTGACGATGCCGTCCTTCATGGACAACCTGCTGCGTCAGGTGGCGCCGATCAGCGACCGGGGCGAGTTCTTCTCGCCGGTTCCGGGCGACCGGAAGGCCCCCGTCTGCGCCACCCGCGACATCGCCGACGCGGCGGCCGACCTTCTGATCGACCGGCGCTGGAGCGGCCAGGGCCATCGGGCGGTGCTCGGCCCGGAGGACCTCTCCCAGAACGACATGGCGCGGATCATGTCGGAGGTGCTCGGCAAGCCGGTCTTGCATCGCCCGGTTCCGATCGAGGCCTTCAAGGCTCAGCTCTCGGCCGGGGGCCTGTCGCCGGCCTTCGTGGAGGGCTATGCCGCCATGATGACGGCCAAGGCCGAGGGGCTGGACAACGCCGAACCGCGCACGCCCGAGACCACGACGCCCACCACCTTCCGGCAATGGTGCGCGGACGTGTTGCGGCCGGCGGTCATGGGTCGGGGCTGATCGCGCCGCTCGGACACGTCTGCGTCATGGCCGGCTGTGCCGGCCATCCCGATCCGGTGAGGCACGGCACTTCAGACACTCGGGATCACCGGCACGAGGCCGGTGATGACGGTGGTGGCGGGCAGCCTCAGGCGTCAGCCCATCTGGAAGCCCGGGGTCGAGCGCGACAGGGCGGCTTCCTCGTCGGTCATGTCCTCGGGGATCGCCTCGAAGAGCGGGGTCGAGAGGTAGCGCTCGCCGGTGTCGGGCAGCATGGCGAGGATCACCGATCCCTCGGGGGCCCGCTCGGCCACCTGCATGGCGACCGCGACGGTGGAGCCCCCGGAGACGCCGGTGAAGATGCCCTCCTTCTGGGCGAGCATCCTGGCCCATTTCATGCCTTCGGCGCCGGCCACCGGGATCAGCTCGTCGTAGAACTTCCGGTCGATCGCCTCCTGGAGCACGAACGGGATGAAGTCGGGCGTCCAGCCCTGGATCGGGTGCGGCTCGAAGGCCGGGTGGCTCTCGGCCGGGGCGCCGTTCTCGGCCCGGCCCTGAGCCCGGCCGCTGCCGATGAGCTGGGCGTTCGCCGGCTCGCTCAGGATGATCTTGGTCTCGGGCCGCTCCCGGCGCAGCACCCGGCCGACGCCCGTGACGGTGCCGCCCGTGCCGTAGCCGGTGACGAAATAATCGAGCCGCCGGCCCTTGAAATCGCCGAGGATCTCGCGCGCGGTCGTCGCCTCGTGGATGTCGGCGTTGGCCTGCGTCTCGAACTGCCGGGCGAGGAACCAGCCGTTCGCCTCCGCGAGCTCCACGGCCTTCTGGTACATGCCGAAGCCCTTGGCGGCGCGCGGGGTCAGGACCACCTTGGCGCCGAGCATGCGCATCAGCTTGCGCCGCTCGACCGAGAAGCTGTCCGCCATGGTGACGACGAGCGGATAGCCCTTCTGGGCGCAGACCATCGCGAGCCCGATGCCCGTGTTGCCGCTCGTCGCCTCGACGACGGTCTGGCCGGGCTTGAGCGCGCCGGATCGCTCGGCCGCCTCGATGATCCCGATGGCGAGCCGGTCCTTGACCGAGGCGGCGGGGTTGAAGAACTCGGCCTTGACGTAGAGCGTGACATGCGCGGGCGCGAGATGGTTGACGCGGATGCAGGGCGTATCGCCGATCGTGTCGACGATGCTGTCGAACAGCCGTCCGCGGCCGTCGGTTGTCCTGGTCTGAGGCTTCGGGTTGTCCATTGGCGGGCCCTCCTCGTTTTCACCTCTCAAGCTTAGTGAAACGGGCCGAATCCGTCCAGGAGTTTCGGCTCTGGACGGACGGAACTCCGCGCAGGACGACCGATGTGCTTACTCGGCGGGCTTCGGAGCCGGCGCAGCGGGACGTGCAGAACCTGGGGCTCCGCGCCCAGGCCGGGCGGGACGCTTGGGGGCGGCGATCAATCCCTCACGGATGGCCTGCTTGCGGGCGAGCTTGCGCGCCCGGCGGACCGCTTCCGCCTTCTCGCGGATCTTGCGCTCGGAGGGCTTCTCGTAGGATTTCCGGGCCTTCATCTCGCGGAAGACGCCTTCCCGCTGCAGCTTCCTCTTGAGCGCCCGAAGGGCCTGGTCGACGTTGTTGTCCCTGACGAAAACCTGCAAAGGATGTCCTTTCTCGAATCTGGCGGACCTCACGTCCGCAATGCCGTGTGTGCGGTGGACGACGTCATCCGCCTCGTCGATGATCAAACGCTTCGGATCTCGCCTTCTCGCACGGCGCGCTCGATCGCTCCCGCCCTGATCCGGTAGGAGAACTCCCCGGTCTGGTCGGCCGGCATGAGCCGCACGACCTCATAGAGGTTGCTGGCGTTCAATCGGGTGTCGGAGAACCCGGCCTGTTTCAGCTGCACCATCTGGCGAACTTTGAATTTATGGACCATCGATCATTCTCCTGGGTTTGACGCTTAAGGGTCGGGCCGCCGCAGGCGGGCGACTATCGCACGCGCCTGATGCTGACGATCGTGCCTTCGGGAAGGGTCCCCTGCTCCTGCCGGGCTCGCGCCGTTGTCTCGACCGCGCGCGGATTGGAAGCCGCTTCCGGATTGTCGATCCAGAGATAGGCCCGACGCGCATCGTCGTAATCCACCACGAACATCACCGATTTGGCGGCCGCTTTTCGAAATGTGTTCATCACGTCCTCACGGGGTGGGCCGTCCGATGACGGCGCGGCGAAACAAGAAAGCCGCTCCCCATGGGGAGCGGCTCCGCAGGCAGCACTTCAGGCAGCACTTGCGTGAAGCGCCGTCTCATCCTCAGGCCTGGATGTTGTTGACGGCGACTTTGCCGGAGCGGCGGTCCTCGGCGGTGTCGAAGGAGACCTTCTGGCC
>NZ_JAGPUP010000545.1:0-78532 GCF_018069605.1 Microvirga sp. HBU67558
CTCGGCGATGTTCTGGTCCGTCATGGCGAAGCAGCCGCGCGACGAGCAAGCGCCATGCACCATGAGCAGGCTGCCCGTGCGGCCCATCTGCTGGTCATAGGCATTCGGGAAGCCCGTATCGAAGGACAAATAGTAGTTCGAGTTCGGGTTCATCTGCCCGGGCGTGATCGTATAGAAGCCTTCCGGGGCCTGACGGTCGCCCGTCTGGACCTTGGGGCCGAGCTGGCCTGACCAGCGGCAGATGGGATAGGTCTTGAGCAGGGCGTACTTGCCGTTGGAGCCCCGCTTCCAGACCTCCATCTCCGACTCCTTTTTGAAGGCCCGGATCAGGATGGGATCGCTTTTGGACATGCCCTTGCTGTCCATCAGCGACAGGGTGGCCTGGGGGATGGGCGCAAGATGGCGCGTGGATCGGGGGTCGCCCTGGCAGGCGGCGAGCGCGAGCACAAGGCTCGCAGCCAATGCGATACGCTTCATGAAGGGGACACCGCGTTTTTGATCTGTCCGGATGGTGAGACCGGACAGTCCCCGATTTCTGTTAATTGTTCGGCTTCGAGCCTGCTAGCTGCAGCCCCGGCCAAGTCAAACCAAAGCTTGCGGCCAAGTCCGGCAGGATTGAGGCATGCGGCGCTCATTCCCCGTGATCCACACCTGCCGGATCGACCTCACCGCTCGTAGACGCCGACAACCTCCGCCTCGGCAATGATGTGGGGCTGCGCCCTCGTCCAGATCTCCTCCACCTTCGCCGAAGCGTGGATTTCGAGCTGCGGCACATCGAGGGCGGCCAGCCGGAAATGGTAGTGATGCGGGCCATGCCCCTTCGGTGGCTGGGGACCATCATAGCGGGGATTCCGGAATCCGTTCACACCCTCCCCTGCCCCACGCAGCCCCTGGGCGGACGCTCCCTCGGGCAGGCCGGCCTCGCTGGCGGGGACATTGTACATCGCCCAATGCCGGAACGTGCCGGATGGCGAGTCAGGATCCTCGACGATCAGCACGTAGCTCTTGGTTTCGGGAGGCGCATCCCGCCACTCCAGCGGCGGCGAGAGGTTTTCGCCGTCCCGGGTGTGGCGGACCGGGATGACCTCGCCGTTCCGAAAGGCCGGACTGGTGATGGTGAGTGGCATGGCTCCTCTCCTTCAGCGTCAGGTTGCAGTATCCGAACTGATCATGCGCTCGGCAGGGTTTCGATCAGCCGGCGCTCGACGCTGCGGATGTCCTGCAGCTCTGCGAGGCACAGGTCACGAAAGCCGTTGCCGTTCATCGGGTAACCTCTCTGCCCAACGTTGGGCCTTGTCCAGAAGCGTGGTCACCTCCCGGTCCGAGGTTTGGCGGAAATCGTCATAGTGCTCGCCAACAGCGTAGAACGGCTCAGGGGTCATCAGGCAGATCACCTCGTCCGCCTCTGCCCTCAGCTGCGCGATGGTATCTGCGGGCGCAACTGGAACCGCCAGGACGAGCCGGCTGGGTCGGGCGTGCGACAGCCCCTTCAACGCCGCCCGCACCGTTCCGCCCGTAGCGATGCCATCATCGACCACGATGGCGACGCGGCCCTCCACATCGACCGGCCGCCGGCCCGCAAGATAATGCCGGCGCCGACGCTCGATCTCCTGCAGCTGCTGCTGGGTTTCCTCCTCGATGTAGCCGGGCGGCACGACAACGCGGCCCAGAGCGTCCTCGTTGAGGACGACCTGCGGATGGGCGCCATCCACGACCGCTCCTAAACCGAACTCGGCATGTCCGGGGGCCCCGATCTTGCGCACGAAGATGAGGTCGAGCGGCGCCCGCAAGGCTTTGGCGACCTCAAACGCCACCGGCACACCACCGCGGGGAAGCGCCAGCACGACCGGGTGCTGCGCAGCATAGGGCATCAAACGAGGGACAAGCTGACGCCCGCCGTCGGCCCGGTTGCGAAAGCTCAGATCCTCGGGATGCATGGACCTTCCTCTACGGTTTCCAAGAGTTCTGACCCGCCGTGACGGCCAGCGATGATCCGAAGGGATTCCCTGACGGGCCTCGATCTATCGCGACGTGGTTCGTGTCCACGCGGGCGGATCGCTGGCTGGGAACGACTCCAGATCGGCTTCCTCGACGGTATCGGGAGCGTCTTCCAGACTGTCAGGAATGCGGACCAGATCGGTGTGCCCGAATCCCTTGGAGTAGTCGAGCACGGAGATCACGGTCGGCGTCACGCGGAAGATGCGGACCTCTTCCGGGCTCGGCATCGGCCCCGGCAGGGAGGTCTGCTCGATATTTCCGCACCAACATCTGCATCACTCTACCCGCCTCAGCCAGGTCGGTCACCGCCTGCGCGTACCCCGCCATGGACAGGCCGGAGATCGCCATGATGTCCGACGTGTCGTGGTCAATCGCCAGCGACACCCGATCATCCTGCGCCAGGTTCACCGCCTTCTGGCTGTCCAGGCCGCACAGGAAGTAGAGGGTCAGGCCCTCGTTGGCGTAGCCGACGGTGGTCGCCTGCGGCCAGCCGTCCGGCCTGAGGGTGGCTACCGTCATGATCCGGTGCTGATCCAGCAGCGTCAGGATCTTCCGTCTGATTTCCTCGTCCATCTGCCGCCTCCATGAGGATGCGCAATCCGCTGCGGCATCGGCAATTATACGCCCGCCGGATCGGCTTGTCCGCTCTGGGCGGGACGTGAAACTCCAGCTACAGGGCATGGTGACGGGTTCGTCCAATGCTGTCCGAGAAGGAATCCGTTGGTTCGATTTGCGACATTCCTCTGCCTGTCCCCTCGTCGCCCCATAAGCAAGGCTAGGATGATGCGGACGGAGTCGGAGTGTTCAGTTGCCCTGCCCTCCATGCCTGCGCATGCCCTCGATCCAACGCGCGCGTTTCCGGTCGTCGGTGAAGGTCAGCCCGTAAAGGCTTTCGCGGATCGGTTTGATGCCCGCGAAGCGCAACATGCTGCGCTCGAAACCGCGCAACCCGAAGGCACCGAAATACCAGCGGTAGAGCAGCACCGGCATCCCCATGGTGACGACGATGCGAGCCGAGCGGCCGGCAAGCAGCCGTTTCGGGAAACTGTCCTTCCGGTATTCCATGGCAAAGCCGGGCCGGAAGATGTGTTCGAGAAACCCCTTGAACAGGGCCGGCATGGTTCCGTGCCAGAGTGGGAACAGGAACACCCAGTGTTCGGCCCAGCGCATGTCCTCACGCGCTTGCGCGAGGGCCGGCGGCACGGCGCCGGTCTCAAATTCCGCCTGCGTGCGCAACAAGGGAAAGTCCAGCTTCGCCACCTCGATGCGGCGCACCTCGTGCCCTGCCGCGGCGGCGCCTTCGGCGTAGGCGTCGGCGAACGCGTGGAGCAGATGATGACCCGCTGGATCGGGATGCCCCTGGATGATCACGATGCGCCTGGTCAATCACCTGCTCCGTGAAGGCGGCTGCACCGGTGCGATGCCGCCGCAGCATCGGATAGGGACCTTCTGCACCCGCACAGGCCAAGCCTGCAGCCCGCTCGGAATCAGGCCACGAAGGACTGGCCGCGCTGCTGCATCCAAAGCCTCTTCAAAAGGTCGACATAGGGCTGGCGTCGCTCGCGATGTGCGGATCTGAGCTTTTCCACGATGTCCTGCTTGAGCTCTTCGGCAATCGCGCTCTTCTCGACCCTGTCCAGTTCGATCTCGTGCTCGCGGTCGATGATGCGGAGCGTGTGCATGACTTCCTGCATCGTCACATCGAGGCTCGGGGAGCACATCCGAGCTTGACGGCTGGCATTGGCGGACACGGCTTCCTCCATGGCTTGGAGACCTGCTGATGGGAATGCCTCGTCGGGTAGCATCCTGGATTTGGAGCCAAGCGAAAGCCCGCATTTCTACGGAGGCGTGGCCGATGGAGCGCCATCGTCCAAGCGAGTTGGCTCATCCGGTGGTCCGGATCGACGAGGGCGGATCAACAACCGGGAAGGATGCCTCATTGGCATTCTTGACGACCCCGAACCCATCCTCGGGACTGCCGGGATCACGCACTGGTCCGCTGTGGCCGGAGCCCCGACGGCCGAGTCCCACGATCATCTCCCCGGTTGATCCGGAACACGCCCCCGCGCTTGGACCCTTCCATGCGCACTCGGCATTCCGCGGCAAAGGTCCGCGCCCGGAGCGGCCGGATCGACAGGAGCCTCCCCTGACCTACAATCGACACCGTGAGCGTGATCTCGCAGCGTCGTCCGTCTCAGAGGCGGAGTGCCTGCATAGTCGGTCCTAACATGAGAGGGGCTAGAGATGATCGATCAGCAATATGACGAGCTCACCCGGAGGATGCTGGATGACGCCGCGGACCAGATCGAGAAGGGTCCCGATAACGAGGACACCTTGGTCTTCATGTCCAACACACTGTCTGATTGCGCCACGGCGACAGATGCCCATGCCGAAGGTGTCGAGATGTCTGCGCAGACGTTCAAGGCCCTGTGCAGGGTCCTCCACGCAATCCGCAGCAGGATCGATGTCGCCATTGCGCGCCCGGAGACGTGACACCACTGGAACCCTTGGCGAGCCACCCATGCGCCTGGTTGGGTTCAGGGCAACGTGCGGCGTATTCCCGTGGCGGCGCTGCGCGGGATGGGCCTGCGTGTCTCCACCTTTTTCCGGGGTGCTGTCCGGGCATGAAGGGGCCAGTACCGCTCCATGGCGAGATAGGTGAACGAGGCGGTCCAGCCGATCAGCAGCAGGCCGTTCAACGCCTCCACCCCGGCGATGAGCCGGGCGTGCGCAACCGGAATCTGGTCCCCGAATCCGAGCGAGGTGTACGTCACGACCGAGAAATACAGGCAGTCCTGGAAGCTCTCGACCGGCAAGCCGGCAAAACTGCCAACCTGAAGCTTTAAGCTGAGAACCCAGTATCCAAGCGCGTATGCCCATACTGCTGCCGTGTGGCCGACAAAGGCGGCGAGCACGACCGCGATGATCCGCATCCGCGGCGGCACCGGCAGATCGGCCAGGTGGTTCGAGGTCAGCCGTAGCGTCTCGTAAACGATCAGGATCGTGGTCACCACGAGCACCACGCTCGTTGCCATCGCTGCAATCATGGCGGCCAACCACCTCCCCTGATCGGATCCTCTCCGGTTTGGAGGGCGTCATGTTGCAGGCCTATATACTCCCGCCATCAGCCGATCTCATTGAGGTGGATCAATGGGTCGATGAAGAGAACCTGACCCTGCGCCACATCGGCCAGCCGGGCGCTGGGAAGGGCTACTTTGTTTCCGGTTCCAGGCGCGCGAGCAACGTCCCCGGTTCGATGACATCGTTTTCACCAATGGTGATCGAGAGACGTCCCTGCGCCGGGGCCGTGACCTCATGGAGCGCCTCTTCGATCCTGATGGTCGCGATGGGGTCGCCTTTGCGGACGGCCGCGCCATCGGACACCAGCCACCGTTCCAGCACGCCCTCCGGCAGAATGGTCGAGGCCCAAAGGTTGTCGGGCACTTTCAGGTCCAGCATGCTCAGCTCCGTTGCGAGCCCCCTGCCAAACGCGCTCATTCTACCACGTCCCTGGAGCGAGAGGGGCGATTGGGATCTCCGATGAGATCGTTTTGTTCATTGGTCGTTGGCCCGTCCCGGCGCGCAGGTGCCCGTGGTATGCTCCGCGATGGCAGCCATGGCGTCATCGAGTGAGGCATAGGGTCCGGCGGAAAGGCCTTCCAGAACCATGTGGGGAATGGGCTCGATGGTCACCTCATCCATGCGGATCCAGATATGGCCGACGATAGTCTTTGCGCCCGCCGTCACGTCGTAGCGATGAGGTCCGGCGCTCCACACCAGCGTGTTCATGGCAAGCCTCCAAAGATGTGGTTTCAGGGCGGCCCCACGCTCGGTTCCGTCGGCGAACACGTGCATGATGTCGGCTGTCGGGACCTCGGCAGGCGGTCGAGCCGGATTGTTCGGCGGGAAGGCGCTCATGTGCGATGGTCAAGCCACGGGCGACGGGATCCTCGCCCTTGAGGATGGGCACGTCGGTGCCGCAGATCGCGGTGGTGGTGCTGCGCACGAGCGCACCCAGCGGCCCGACGTCCGGGCTCAACGACGACGGCGACTTCGGTCTTGGGCACGATCATTCCTCCAAAGGTTCGTCTTTGTCGAGCATACCACGGGCCTCGGCCTGTCGCAGGTGTACGGCTTCGTCAGGCAGTCGGGCGGACACGTGAAGATCGCCTCCGAGGTGGGCCTGGGTACGATGGTCAAGCTCTACCTGCCTCGTTACCAGGGAACGGACGAGGCAGCCGGGGTCGGGGAGACGGCCACCGTGCCGGCGGCGGAGGGGCGCGACCTCGTCCTGCTCGTCGAGGACGACGAGCGTGTGCGGCAGTTCGCCAGCGGGGCGCTGCGCGAACTCGGCGACGGGGCTCGAAGCCGTGGCCGCACTGCGCCGGCTCGTTGCCCGTCTTCGGACGAGACAAGCGCCGCATCCCGAGTTTTTTGCGGGCCGCCATCCCGTGGAAGTGCTAGAAAACTCCGGCAAGCCAGCCCTGAAGCGTGGTGAACAGCGGATGCTCGCCCCTCGACGTCGGCGATGCCGCCCGCTGCTGCACGTCCTCCAGGCGTGTCCTCACCTCCTCCGGCGCCGGCACGTCGGCCTGGCGCCCGATAGCCAACGCGCCCTCAAGCGTCGCAAGACGCTCCCGGAACGACTGGCGCCACCTCAGGCGTGTGGTGATGTAGATTTCCCGCGCGCTCTCCACCTCCGGCGTGTCGGCGCAAGCCAGGCGGGCCACGAAGGGCAGCAGAAGCTGACGCTCCTCGTCGGTGGCCTCGTCGTTCAGCTGCATCGCCAGCGCGCAGATCGGGCGCGAGAAGCAGCCGGGCATGTCCTGCACGGAGCGGACGGGCCGGTACGCAAAGCCGGCCGCGACAATGGCGGCCTCGTTGATGCAGGTGCCGCCGTCCTTGCCCGGGAACGTGTGCGAGCCCTGTTTCAGCTTCCAGTTCAAGATGTGGTCGAAGGTGTCCATGGTGGCCATCCTCGTGGCGTGCCCCCACCCTCGGATGGTGATCCCCGGGCCTGATGGCTGTCAATCCGGCACCGCGCCACCTTGGACGCGGGCCGATGACCTTACCGGGTGATGGTCCGCGTCCATGCTGGCGGATCGCTGGCCGGGAAGGACTCCTCATCCGCCTCCTCCACAATATCGGGAGCCTCCTCCAGGGCACCGGGATCACCGACGAGATCGATATGGCCGAAGCCCTTGCGGTAATCGAGGACGGAAATCACCTCCGGCGTGATCCGGAACAGCGCCACGCCCTCCATGCCGTCAGGCGCATACTCGGCGATGCCCTCCGGGAACTTCCGCAGCAGGCGCCGTCCGGCCTGTTCAGCCTCGCGCGGATCGCGGACGAGTGTCGCCCGGCCGCCCATCGACAGGCCGCGGATCTCACCCCAGTTCGCATAGGGCAGGTTGATCGTGAGTGAGACCTTGTCGTGGCGCGCCAGGTTTCGGGCCTTCTGGGAGTCGCCCGCGCACCCGAAGTACAGCGTCAGGCCATCATGGGCGTAGCTGACCGTTGTCGCCTGCGGGTAGCCGTCGCTGCGGATGGTGGCGAGGGTCATGTCGTTCGCGCCATCCAGGATGGCGAGGATTTCGGTGCGAAGGGCGGGGTTCATGGCACAACCTCCGGTCACATGGCTTCAGGGCTGCCCCACGTGCGGATGCCAGGCGCAGGCTCGTGAAGGACGTCCGCGACCGGGACCTCTGCAGGCAATTGAGCCGGATCGTCCGGCGCGGGGCCACAGCACCAACATAGCCACGGTGAGCGTGAGCAGCATCCGCTGGCCCGCAGGGTGCGCATCCCATGGCCTTGCACCCAGTATAGCAGGGTTTCGTCCGGTTGGTTTGATCACGATCAATGCCGACGCGGGCAAAGCATCCCAGCCTTTCTGCACCGTTCCTGGTATGCTTACGGCAACCGCTGCAGCGGTCGGCAACAAGAGGTCTGCCCCATGAAGGCGATGGTCCTCCACGAGGTGCGCACGCCCCTGGTTCTTGAGGAGCGGCCTCTGCCCTCTCCCGCCCCGGGCGAGGTTCGCCTGACGGTGGAGGCCTGCGCCGTGTGCCGCACCGACCTTCACGTGGTCGATGGCGATCTTCCCAACCCCAAGCTGCCCATCATCCCCGGCCACGAGATCGTCGGGCGCATCGAGGCGCTCGGCGATGGCGTGACAGGCGTTCACATCGGCGAGCGTGTCGGCGTGCCCTGGCTCGGCCACACCTGCGGCCATTGCCCCTACTGCGCCTCGGGCCGTGAGAACCTCTGCGACGAGCCGCTGTTCACCGGCTACACCCGGGACGGCGGCTTCGCGTCCCATGTGGTCGCCGACGTGGCCTACGCCTTCCCGCTGCCGGACGGCGCTGATCCGGTCGCGCAGGCGCCCCTGCTCTGCGCCGGCCTGATCGGCTGGCGGTCTCTCGTGGCAGCAGGATCCGCCAGGACAATCGGCATCTACGGCTTCGGGGCGGCCGCGCACATCATCACCCAGGTGTGCACCTGGCAGGGCCGCCGCGTCTTCGCCTTCACGCGTCCGGGCGATGACGCGGCACAGGACTTCGCCCGCTCACTCGGGGCCGCCTGGACCGGCGGCTCTGACGAAAGCCCGCCCGAGCGGCTCGATGCGGCGATCATCTTTGCACCCGTCGGGGAACTCGTGCCCACCGCCCTCCAAGCCGTGGACAAGGGCGGCCGGGTTGTCTGCGGCGGCATCCACATGAGCGACATCCCGCAATTCCCCTACCGGTTTCTGTGGGAGGAGCGGCAGATCCTGTCGGTGGCGAACCTCACCCGGCAGGATGCCCGCGAGTTCCTGTCCATCGCGCCCAAGATCCCGGTGCGAACGGAAACCGTGACCTACCCGCTGGAGGCGGCCAATGAGGCCTTGGCGGACCTGCGGGCCGGAAGGCTCCAGGGCGCGGCGGTTCTGGTTCCGGACCGCCCAATGATGAAAGACGCGCCGGAGCGGAACCGTGCGCAGGCTCAAGCTTGCTTCAGTCCTTAGAGGAGGACCCCATGCTCCAGAACATCCATAGCATTCTGATCGGCCTGACCGAGGAGAGCGACCCCGAGGAAGCCTCCTCCGCGCTGGCCTACGGCCTTTCGCTGGCCCGGGAGGCTGAGGCCCATGTGACCGTTCAGGCCGCCTCGTTGAAACTCGTCCTCACGCATGCCTTCGTCAGCAGGATCGCCGCGGGACTTGTGGCCGCTGAGAACCGCCGGCTCGATGCCCTCGCGCACGCCGTCGCCGACACCGCCCGGCAGGAGGCTACGACCTCGGGGCTCGCCTGCACCACGGAAGCGCCGCAGCTGGCCTATCCGGATCTGGTGAGGAACTTCGCTGCCCTCGCCAGGAGGCACGACCTGACGGTGCTGGACGCGGAGCCCGTCGCGCTCGCGGTCGACCGGGGTCTCATCGAGGCGGTCCTGACCGACAGCGGGCGTCCCCTGATCGTCGTTCCGCCCGGCCGGGAGGCGTTTGCAGGGACCCGCATCGTGGTGGCGTGGGACGGCAGCGCCAAGGCAGCGCGGGCCCTCAACGACGCCCTGCCCTTCCTGCGGGAGGCCGAGCAGGTCGAACTGGCCAGCGTCACCGGCGAGAAGGAACTGGAGAACACCGTTCCGGGCGCCGAGATCGCCCCTCACCTGGCGCGCCATGGCGTCCATGCGACCGTCCTGGATCTGCCGGTCGTGGATGGCGACGTGGCCGAGACGCTGCGCAACCATGCCACCCTGACCCGCGCCGACATGATCGTCATGGGCGCCTTCGTGCACTCGCGCCTGCGCCAGATGGTGCTCGGCGGCACGACGCAGTCGCTGCTCAAGAGCTGCCCGGTGCCCCTGTTCCTCTCCTATTGAACATAAAGAAGGCACGGCGACTGGGAGCTTCAATCCCCATTGAAGGGAGGCCTGCATGTACAAGAACATCCTGATTGCCACAGACGGCTCGTCCCTGTCCGCCCGCGCTGTCGAACACGGAGCCAACCTCGCAAAGTCCCTAGGGGTGACGGTCCTGCTCCTGACCGTCACCGAGCGCTTTCATCTCTTCGCGGTCGACGCCGACCAACTGGAGGAAACGCCGGCCTCGTTCAGGGAGCACATGCAGAAACAGGCCGAACGCGCGCTGGCCGAGGCCGCGGAGATCGCCGCAAGGATCGGTGTCGACGCCACCACGCTTCATCTGGAGGATGATGCGCCTTATCAGGCCATCATCCGCACGGCGGAAAGCCAGCGGTGCGATCTCATCGTCATGGCGTCCCATGGGCGAGGCGGGGTCTCAGCCCTCCTGCTGGGCAGCGAAACGATGAAGGTGCTCTCCCATTCCAAGATCCCGGTTCTCGTCGTCCGCTGAGCGCTCGGGGCGCGTTGGACAGCATCGGTCAACGTCGCTGTTGACCTGAATGGCCGAAGGCGAACTGAAAGCGGACGTTCCACGGCGGGGCACCCTCGTGCCAACATGAGACGTTTGCCGTCGCGATGATCGACCGCCGATTGATGCCCCACGCGAGCGGCCCCGCTCCCGAAGCTGTCCCGAATTGCCAAGGCCCAGACACCAACGGTCAAGCAAACGTCCCAATCCAAGCCAATACTAGGCGCAGCGGAGAGGGAGCCATGAGGCTGCTGAAGGAGCCCCTGCTGCATTTTCTGGCCATCGGCGGCCTGCTGTTCGCCGTGCATGCCACCTTCGGTTCGGGCCGGGAGGCCGCCCCGACGGCGCCAGCCGTCCGGATCACCGTCGCGGAGGCCGACTGGCTGCGGGAAATGTGGGCGCGCCAGTGGCGCCGCCCGCCAACCAACGAGGAACTCACCCGCCTAGTCAAGGACCTTGTCACGGAGGAGGTGCTCGCGCGCGAGGCGAAGGCGCTGGGGCTTGATGTCGGCGACACCGTCATCCGCCGCCGGCTGGCGCAGAAGATGGCCTTCCTCCTCGACGACACCATCCGCGTTGCCGAGCCGCCCGAGGCTGAGTTGCGGGCCCTCTACGAGAGGCGCCCGGACCTTGTCCTCACCCCGCCACGCGTGTCCTTCACGCAGGTGTTCTTCCGCCGCGAACAGGGCGACGGTCGCGCCCGCGCCACTCTCGCCGCCCTGTCCAACAGTTCCGCGGCTCCGGAGGAGCAGGGAGACAGCCTCCTGCTCGGCGACGCCTTCACGGATCAGGATGAACACGCGCTCACCAACCTGTTCGGCCCTTCGTTCGCGCGGACCATCCTTGACCTTCCGGTCGGTCATTGGTCGGGGCCGGTCGAGTCCAGTTACGGACTGCACCTGGTGAAGGTCACGGCGGTGTCGCCACGCGAAGCGCGCCCCTTCGCCGAGATTCGCGAACGGCTCGCGGAGGAATGGCGCCGCGAGCGGCAGGAGGCGGCCCAGACCCAGCTCCTCCAGGGCCTGATCCGGAAGCACCAAGTGGCTGTTGACCTCGCCGTGAGACCGTATCTCGGCTGCCTCGCCGACCAGGTGGAGGTCCGGCCATGAGGTGGGCCTTAATCCTCTTCCATGTACTGGCGCTGCTGCTGTCAGTGCCCTGTCGTGCCCACGAGGTCCGGCCCGCTTATCTCGATCTGAGCGAGGATCGGCCCGGGGAGTTCAGTGTGCTGTGGAAGACGCCGATGGTGGGCGAGATGCGCCTGGCGCTGAACCCCACCTTCTCCGGCCCGGTCGAGGCCCTGACGCCGGTCGCGGCCCGCCGGACCGGCGATGCCGCCGTGCAGACGTGGCGCCTGCGGGCCGACGATCTCCGCGGCCAGACCCTGCGCATGGAGGGCCTGGAGACCACCCTCACGGACGTGCTGGTCCGCGTTGCCTTTGCGGACGGCAGCATCTGGGTCGAGCGGCTCACACCGCAGCATCCCGGCTCTGTCATCCCGGCCCGGCCGAGTGCCTGGAACGTGGCGGGAACGTACTCCGTCCTCGGGGTTGAGCACATCCTCATGGGCATCGACCACCTGTTGTTCGTGCTGGCCCTGCTTCTCCTCACAACGGGCACCTGGCGTCTCGTAAAGACCGTGACGGCGTTCACGGTCGCCCACAGCATCACCCTCGGGCTGGCGACGCTGGGCATCGTCCACGTGCCCCCTAAACCCGTCGAGGCGGTGATCGCGCTCAGCATCGTGTTCGTGGCAGCCGAGATCCTGAACACGCGCCGGGGACAGGCAGGGTTGGCGGCCCGCCTGCCGTGGATCGTCGCCTTCACCTTCGGCCTGTTGCACGGCTTCGGCTTCGCCGGGGCGCTGAGCGAGGTCGGCCTGCCCGAGGGGCAGATCCCGGTGGCGCTGCTGTTCTTCAACCTCGGGGTCGAGGTGGGCCAGTTGCTGTTCATCGCCGGCGTGCTGGCCGTCCTGGCCGGGGCGCGGCGTATCCGCATGGCATGGCCGCGCTGGGCGGAGCTGGTGCCGCCCTACGCCATCGGCAGCGTGGCGACGTTCTGGGTGATCCAGCGCGTCTCTGCCTTCTGACCGGTTGCGCGCTGATGCGAGAGGTCGGGTCACATCAGTTGAACGACGGGAGGACAACATGGCGAGGGTGAAGTTCGAACATTCGCTTCTGACGATCCTGATGACGCTTGGCCTGATCGCGTCGGCTGGAGCCCAGGACGTCGGCACTCCGTCCCGGGAGCAGATCGAGAAGGCGTTGCCGAAGCCGCCTTATTCCCCCTATGCCAATCGCGACTTCCCCACCCGCCCGTACTTCGGCGACACGCATCTGCACACGTCGTTCTCGATGGATGCCGGAGCTTTTGGCGCACGGCTGTCGCCGCGGGATGCCTATCGCTTCGCCCGCGGAGAGCAGGTGACGGCCTCCTCCGGCCAGCCGGTGAAGCTCTCCCGCCCGCTCGACTTCCTCGTGGTCGCCGACCATTCCGACAACATGGGATTCTTCCCCGACCTGTTCGCGGGCAAGCCCGAGGTGCTGGCCGACCCGACGGGCCGGCGCTGGTACGACATGATCCAGTCCGGCCAGGGCGCCGAGGCCGCCCTTGGCATCATCGGCGCGTTCTCGCAGGGGACGTTCCCCAAGGATCTCATGTACACCCCCGGAACGCGGGCCTATCGCGGCGCGTGGCAGGAGACCATCGACGCCGCCGAGCAGTACAACGAACCAAATCGCTTCACGGCCTTCATCGGCTACGAGTGGACCTCGAACACCGGCGGCAACAACCTGCACCGCAACGTCGTCTTCCGCGACAACGGCGACCGGGCGAGCCAGGTCGAGCCGTTCACCGTGTATCCTCCCGGCAGCGACAATCCGGCGGAGCTTTGGAAGTGGATGCAGAACTACGAACAGAAGACCGGGGGCAGCATCCTGGCCATTGCCCATAACGGCAATCTCAGCAACGGCCTGATGTTTCCCACCGTCGAGGCTTTCGGCAAGAGGCTCGACCGCGACTATGCAGAAACACGGGCGCGATGGGAGAGGCTCTACGAGGCCACGCAGACCAAGGGCGACTGCGAGACGCATCCGTTCCTGTCGCCGAACGACGAGTTCGCCAATTTCGAACGCTGGGACTTTGGCAATCTCGATGCGAGCGCCCCGAAGACGAAGGAGATGCTGGAATTCGAATACGCCCGCTCGGCGCTGAAGAACGGGCTCAAGCTCGGGCAGACGCTCGGGGTCAATCCCTACACGTTCGGCCTCGTCGGCAGCAGTGATGCGCATACGGGCCTCACCGCGATGGAGGAGGACAACTTCTTCGGCAAGACCACGCCGCAGGAGCCGAGCCCGGAGCGCATGCGCGCCACCTTCGTCGACAACCCCAGGACGGGCATCAAGGTGATGGACTGGCAAGTTTCCTCCTCCGGCTATGCCGCCGTGTGGGCTCGGGAGAACAGCCGAGCGTCGTTGTGGGATGCCATGCAGCGGCGGGAGACCTACGGCACGACCGGGCCGCGGATGATCGTGCGGTTCTTCGGCGGCTGGGACTTCGTCCCGCAGGATGCGAACAACCGCCTTCCTGCCCAGATCGGCTACACCAAGGGTGTGCCGATGGGCGGCGAACTGCGGGCAGCACCACAGGGCAAGTCGCCCTCGTTCCTGGTGGCCGCCCTGAAGGATCCGCTCGGCGCCAACCTCGACCGCTACCAGATCGTCAAGGGCTGGCTGACCAAGGACGGCAGGCTCGAAGAGAAGGTCTATGACGTTGCCTGGGCCGATGCCGAGCGGCGCAAGCCCGGCCCGGACGGCAAGCTGCCGCCGGTCGGCGACACCGTCGACGTGGCGAACGCCACCTGGGCGGACACGATTGGCTCGCCCGAGCTGGCGACGGTCTGGACGGACCCGGACTTCGACCCGGGCCAGCCTGCCTTCTACTATGGCCGGGTGATCGAGATCCCGACGCCGCGCTGGACGGCCTACGATGCGAAGCGGTTCGGAACCACGCCTCTGCCCGGTACTCCGATGACCATCACGGAGCGCGCCTACACCTCGCCCATCTGGTACACGCCGGGGTGATCAGGGTTCGGGGCCATTTGGTGGGGCGCCCTCGGGGGCCTCAACCCAGGGCTGTCACTGGCCAGCTTGAGCGGTTCGAAGGCTTCGGGCCGATAACAGTCCGAGCGATCAGACAAGAACTCAAACTCAAACGTGTCGCGGCACCCAGAGAGCAAACATCCGGTAACGGGCAGCTTTCCGCAGGGGGCGCGTAGACCAATCAGCGCCCAGCCGCGGCATTCAGTGCCGCCGGAAGCTGCACCCCACGGGGCCCGCCCAAAGTGAAACTTAGCGCCGCACGGCCACGTTGGCCGTAGGGAAGCCAAATCCCCAGGAGTACGAGAGGGAGGCAGTCATGGCCACGGCAGGGACCAGCGGGAGCGCAGCCGCAGGGGCACCAGACTACGGGCATGCCGCCCCGACGTCCTTCTGGGCCCTGACCCTTGGCACCATCGGGGTGGTGTACGGCGACATCGGCACCAGCCCGCTCTACGCGCTGAAAGAGAGCCTCGCCGCCGCGACCGGGCATGCCGGCTCGGGCGCCCTGACCCGCGAGATGGTGCTCGGGGTGGTCTCCCTGATCCTGTGGACGCTGATCGTCATCGTGACGATCAAGTACGTGGTCATCGTGCTGCGGGCCGACAACAACGGCGAGGGCGGCACCCTCTCGCTCGTGACCCTGGCCCAGCGCGCCCTCGGGCACAGCACCGGCGCCACCATCATCCTCGGCATGGTCGGCGCGTCGCTGTTCTATGGCGACGTCATCATCACGCCGGCGATCTCCGTCCTCTCCGCGGTTGAAGGCCTCAAGCTGGTCACGCCGGCCTTCGACCCTTATGTGGTGCCGCTCAGCCTGGTGATCCTGATCGGCCTCTTTGCCGTGCAGCGTCACGGCACCGCGAGCGTGGCGGCGTTCTTTGGGCCGATCACCGCCTTCTGGTTCCTGGTCATGGCCGTGGGCGGCCTGATGCACATCCGGGATGATCTCAGCATCCTGGCTGCGATCAATCCGGTCCACGGCCTCAGCTTCCTGCTCAATCACGGCACCGCCGGGCTGCTCGCGCTCGGTGCGGTGTTCCTGTCGGTGACGGGGGCCGAGGCGCTCTATGCCGACATGGGCCATTTCGGTCGCGCGCCGATCCGCACCGCCTGGCTTGGCCTCGTCCTGCCAGCGCTCGCTCTCAACTATTTCGGCCAAGGCGCCATGCTGCTGGCGCATCCTGAGGGGCTGGAGAACCCGTTCTTCCTGCTCTACCCGACTTGGGCCCTGCTGCCGATGGTCATCCTGGCCACGGTCGCCACCATCATCGCCAGCCAGGCGGTGATCACCGGCGCGTTCTCGATCTCAGAGCAGGCGATGCATCTGGGCGTCCTGCCCCGCTTCCGCGTCATGCGCACCTCCGAGACCGAGAAGGGCCAGATCTACATCCCGACCATCAACTGGCTCCTGCTCGCGGCGGTCATCCTGATCGTCGTCCTGTTCGAGTCGTCGAGCGCCCTGGCGGCGGCTTACGGCCTGGCCGTGACCGGCGACATGGTCATCACCTCGTGCCTGCTGTTCATCGTGGCCTGGAAATTCTGGCGCTGGTCGCCGGCCGTAGTCGCGCTGGTGATAACCCCGTTCCTCGCCATTGAGCTCGTCTTCCTTGGCGCGAATGCGCTCAAGATCCCGCACGGCGGCTGGTTCCCGCTGCTGGTCGGCACAGGTCTGTTCATCCTGATGCGGACCTGGCGCAAGGGCACACGCCTGCTGGCCGAGATCTCGCACCGGGGCCGCCCGCCGCTGGCCGAGTTCATGCGCATGGCCGAGACCAGCCCGGTACCGCGGGTGCCCGGGACGGCGATCTTTCTGACTGGAAGTTCCCAAGATGTGCCCGCGGCCCTGCTGCACAACCTGAAGCACAACAAGGTGCTGCATGACCACAACATCATCCTGACCGTGATCACCGAGGAGGTGCCGCGCCTGCGGGACGAGGGCCGCGTCACGACTGAGAAGCTCTCGGACCGGTTCTCGCGGGTGATCGTGCGGTTCGGGTTCATGGAGCACCCGAACGTGCCGAAGGCACTGGAGTCCGCGAACTTCGATCTGGGAAATGCCTCGTTCTTCCTGTCGCGGCGGGCGCTGCAACCCTCGGCCCAGGCCGGATTGCCACTCTGGCAGGACTACATCTTCATTCCGATGGCCCGGTCGGCGAGCGATGTCTCGGACCAGTTCTGCATCCCGGAGGATCAAGCCGTTGAAGTGGGAGCACGCATCACGATCTGATCGATCCAACGAGGACAGCTTTCCTTGTGCAGCTCCAGAGATCGCCCGTCGGGGCCCAAAGCGTATCCGCGGAATGTCCGAGTGATGTCAAAGTGTAACGTCGAGTGGATTGAATGCAGGTCCGCTGCTCAGCGCGACCACAGACCTCCGGAGACCTCGGGATGACGTCAACCCGGTGCCATCAGAGGACGTTCAGCATACATGAGCGGGCGTCGGAATTTCGCAGAAGGCCGGCTCTGGAACAGAGGCCGACACACTGAACAC
Source organism: Microvirga sp. HBU67558 (assembly GCF_018069605.1). NCBI lineage: Bacteria > Pseudomonadati > Pseudomonadota > Alphaproteobacteria > Hyphomicrobiales > Methylobacteriaceae > Microvirga > Microvirga sp. HBU67558. Next base: position 16,958 of record NZ_JAGPUP010000545.1, read on the forward strand.
GGTCCTTGCTGCGGTGTTGACCCCGCACACCAGATGGAGGTCGCCATGCCCCGCTTTTATTTCGACGTGCGGGATGGGGCGAAGTTCACGCCCGATGATGCGGGCGTCGAGCTCGACAGCCTGGAGGCCGCTCAACGAGTAGCCGCCGAGGCAGGGGCCGAGGCGGCGGCCGAGATCGGGCGGGATCGCTTGGTCCACGATAACGCCCAGGACGTCCGGGTCGAGGTGCGGAACGAGCACCGCCAGCGGGTCCTGACCGTGACGGTGTCGCTGGAGATCCATCGGGTCGAACCGCCCCCGTGCGCGTGAGGCGTTTGGCTCCATACCGTCGAACCCGCGAACGAGAATCCACGGAAGAGGTTTTGCGATCTTCCATCACTCATCACGCCAACCCATGGGGCGTCTGGGCTTTGGCGCTGGGTGGACAGTCGAGCTGCCTCTGGTCTGGCCGTATAATCTTGAGGTGTTGAGAATGGTCATGGCTTGGCTCACTATGTCCTCAACCCGCCGTGCAAACCCACAGATCCGGCTAACGTAGGCTCCTGATGTACGCCAGCACGTCCGCGATCTCCTGGCGTGAAAGACTCATGTTCGGCATCGGGGGATGAGGGGTCGTCAAAAATGCCGCCAGGAGCGCCTCCGATAGATCGTCGCGTCTTGCGATGGAAGCAAAGGTGGGTGCATCGGCCAAGGCCTCGCGCTGCTCGGGGCCGACCAGGTGGCATGAGGCGCACCATCGATCAGCCAGTTGCCGGCCCTGTTCCGGATTGCCGGCTGACCAAGCCGGCCCGGAGATGAGCGCCAGCACCACGGCACTTGCGAAAACCGGAACGCCTCTCATCGATCACCCCTGATGACCGGCCAACAGAGCGTAGACAGGCAAGTTGGAGCCTCACCGTCGCAAACGCCCTTGGATCCATCCCCGTTCCTTCAGTTGCCCGGTCGCGGGAGATGCCCAGCAATAACGACCTTTCCGGCTCGGAGCCCATTGTGCGCTCCGCGTCATGGTCCTCCATCCAGGGCGTTGACGATCCTGGCGGATTGTCCTTCCATTGTGGTTCGTCCGCCGGAACATGGCCGCGGAGGAGCCCATGGCCCGTCTCACAGGCATGCTGATCCTTCTTCTCCTGATGGAAACGCTCCCCCTGCACGCCCAGGAGGTTGGGATCCGCAGGCCGGTCAGCGGCTGGCCCGCGAGGTCTGCGCCGCCTGCCATGCGGTGTTGAAGGGAGAGATGGACTCACCCCGGCGACAGGCGCCACCGTTCGAGCGGATCGCGCAGGTGCCGGGCATGACGACCACCGCGCTGACGGTCGCTTTGCGGACCTCCCACGAGACGATGCCCAACATCATGCTGGAGCCGAAGGACCTCCGGGACGTGACGGCCTACATCACGAGCCTGCGGAACCGTCCTTGAACGCCGTCCGGCTGAAGAGCAAGCTCGGCTCGCTGGAACAGTGTCCTCACTCAGGGCCCGCCTGACGCACCCGATGGAGAATCTCTCCCCGCTTTGCCTGAAGGATCGTCATGGCGGCTCGGCCCCCCAGAGCGCCCGCAGTGCGTTCAGGATCACGGCGACGTCGATGGCTTCCTGGATGAGGGCTCCCTGCACCGGCGTCAGATGGCCCAACGCGGCCGCGATCATCCCGACGACCGAAAGCCCGATCCCGGCATAGACGCTCTGGAGCGCGATGCGCCTCGACCGCCGCGCCGCTTGAACGGCTACAGGGATCTTGTCCAGCCGGTCGACCAGGAGGACCACGTCGGCGGCTTCGGCGGCTTCGGCGGATGCGGCGGCCCCCTTCGCGCCCATGGCGATGCCGAGGTCGGCGGCCGCAAGGGCCGGGGCATCGTTGACGCCGTCACCGATCATCATGACGGGCCCGTGCCGCTTCTCCTCCCGCACGATGGCGATCTTCCGGTCCGGCGTGAGTTCGGCGTGGACCGCGTCGAGGTGCAATCCGACGGTCACGGTCTCCGCCACGTCGCGGCGGTCCCCTGTTGCCAGGACGATCCGGATAATCCCCAACCGGCGAAGGGTCTCGATCACCTTCGCCGCCTCCGACCGCAATCTGTCCGCCAGGATCAGGATCCCAGCGGGCTCGCCATCGACCGCCACGGCCACCACGACCGAGCCCACGGGATAGTGGCCGTCGGCCACCGCCCCGGCGGCCATTGGAACACGGTGCGAGATGAACCGGACCCCACCGACGACGACGCGCCGTCCATCGACGATTCCTTCCAGCCCCTCGCCCGGGATCTCCTCGACTTCCACAGGAGGTTGGAGATCGAGCCCCCTGGCCTGCGCCTCCGAAACGAGAGCCCGCGCAATGACGTGCTTCGACGCCTGGTCGAGGGACGCCGCAAGCTGCAGGAGCCTTTCGGGCGATAGCGCTGCCACCGGGCGGATCTCGACGATCCGCGCCTGCCCGTGCGTGAGCGTGCCGGTCTTGTCGATCACCAGCGCCGTCACCCGGGCGAGAGTCTCCAGCGCCCTCCCACCCTTCACCAACACCCCGGCCTTCGCGGCGCGTGACACCCCCGAGACGATGGCGACCGGCACGGCAAGGATGAGGGGACATGGGGTTGCGACGACGAGCACGGCCAAGGCCCGGATCGGATCGCCGCTCCACAGCCAGGCGCCGCCGGCGAGCAGGACGGTCAGCGCCAGGAACGCCATGGCGAACCGGTCCGCGAGCCGCGCCATGGGCGCCTTCGAACGCTGGGCGGCTTCGATCAGGCGGACGATGCCGGCATAGGTGCTCTCGGCGGCGCGGTGCGTGGCCGAAAGGTCGAAGGCCTCGCCCACGTTCGTCACGCCGCTCATGACCGGCTCGCCGACGCCCTTCTGGGCAGGCACCGACTCGCCCGTCAGCGCCGCCTGGTCCAGGACAGCCGTCCCCGATGCGACGAGCCCATCCACAGGGACGACATCGCCCTGGCGCACCAGCAGGCGATCCTGAACCTGGATGGCGTCGAGACTGATCTCCTCAAGCCGGCCGTCCCGATGGCGGATAGCCGTCCGCGGCACCCGGGCGAGAAGCGCCGTCATCTCGCGGCTGGCGCGGCGCTCGGCAAAGTTCTCCAGGTACTGCCCGCCGGCGTACATCAACGCCACCACGACGGCGGCGAGGTGCTCCCCGAACACAAGGGCTGCGGTCATGGACAGCGCTGCCACGATGTCGAGGCCGACATCTCCGCGCCGAAGGCTCGCAACGATCTCGATGAGCAGGGTGCCGAGCACCGGAACCGTTGCCACAGCCCAGATCATCCCGGACCATTGCCCGCTGCCGACAACGCGCACTCCGAAGCCCAGGAGCAGGCCCAGCGCGGGCAGGATGACCAGGATGGGGCGGGTGAGTCTGTGGAGGTCCCGCAGCGAAGGGAGCGCCAGCGCATGGGGAAACCGGAGCCCCGGAGAGGCTGACAGACTGGATTTATCAGGGCCAGACATTGGCAATTCGCCATTGATTGGAGGCCTCAGCCAGCGTGTGGCAGAGGTGCCCGCCGCCTGAGCCAGGATAACCTGGGATGACGACAATGCGCGTCATGTCGGCGTCCGCTGCTCGCTGCTGAGTTTCCACACGCCCCTGATCAGCCTGGCGAACCCGAACCAGCCGCCGGCGAGGACGGCAACGACCAGGGTTGTCGCCCACCACGACAGGCTCGGGGGTGACACACGGAGGATGGCGGCCAGCGGGGGAACATAGAGGACCACCGAGACGATAACGGCGGCACCGGCGCCAATCGCCCAGAAGGCGAGCCTTCTCCTATCAAGGAAAGACGTCCCCGGCTCCGCCGCGTCGGCGAAAGCCAGGACCAGGTTGCCGAGCACCAGGGCGACGAACGCCACAGCCCGCGCCTGCATCTCGGCGACGTCGGCATTCAGCGCCCACACATAGAGGCCGAAGACTGCTGCGAGAACGATGCCCCCCTGGATGAACCCGAGCACGATCTGAGAGCTGCCGAAGAGCGGCTCGGTCGCGGGACGCGGCGGCTTCTCCATTGCACGCCGCTCGCTGGGTTCCCCCTCGAAGACGAGCGAGCAGACTGGATCAATCACCAGTTCGAGCAGGATCACGTGCATCGGATACAGGATCGGCGGCAGGCCCATTACGATGGGCAGCAGGGCCAGTCCGGCGATGGGTACGTGGATTGCCGTCACGTAGGTCAGCGCCTTGCGCAGATTGGCGAAGATGCGCCGACCGAGCCGCACGCCGCCGATGATCGAGACGAAACGGTCGTCGAGCAGCACGAGGTCCGCGGCCTCCCGCGCCACGTCGGTGCCACGCTGGCCCATGGCAATGCCGATGTGGGCGGCCTCAAGCGCCGGCGCATCGTTGACGCCGTCCCCTGTCATGGAGACAACCTCGCCATCGGCCTTCAAGGCCTCGACCAGCGCGAGCTTCTGCTCCGGCATGATGCGGGCGAAGACCCGGACCCGCCGCACGCGCTCGCGCAGTCCCTCCGGATCCAGGTCGGCGATCTCCCGTCCGGTGAGCACGCCGGCGGTTGTGTCGATCCCGGCCTGGCGGGCGATCTCCAGGGCCGTGGCCGGATAGTCGCCCGTGATCATCGCAACGGTGATCCCGGCCCGCTTCGCCTCGGCGACAGCCTGTGGAACATCGGACCGCACCGGGTCCGCGAAGCCGATCAGGCCCTCGAAGGTGAAGGCCAGATCCTCGGGAGCGGGTGCGCTGCCCTGGGTGTCGCGAACGGATGCCACCCCCAGCACCCGCAAGCCGCGGCCCGCCAAGCGGGCGACGACCCTGTCCACGGTTGCCCGTTCGTCATCGCTCATGCGGCAGAGCCGAAAAATCGCCTCCGGAGCGCCCTTCGCCGCATACAGGACGCCGCCCCGCGGATCCGCCCAGACCTGGATGAAGGCCAGAAGTTCGGGACGGAGCGGGTAGGTGCGCAGCGGGGCCCCGGCTCCATCCGCCTCTGACGGAGGTTGCACACCCAATTCATGGACGGCCTTGTCCATGGGATCGACGGGGCGGACGGCGGACGCGAGCACGGCCATCCGGATCGCCTCCATGGTAGCGCCGGAAAGCCCGCCGCTGCCGCGGAGATCCTGAACCTCGCCATCACGCCAAACCGTTGTGAGCACCATCCGGTTTTCCGTCAGCGTGCCGGTCTTGTCGACGCACAGGAAGGTAGCCGCCCCGAGCGTCTCGATCACGGCGGCGCGGCGCACCAGCACCTTGTGCCGGGCGAGCCGGAAGGCCCCGAGGGCCATGAAGATCGCCAGCACCATCGGAAACTCTTCCGGCAGGAGCGCGATGGCCAGCGTGATGCCGGACAGCGCGCCCCCGATCCAGTCGCCCCGCAGCACGCCATAGGCCACGGCGACGATGGCGCAGAACCCGAGCGCGAGGGCACCGAGTTTGGCGATCAGGGCGCCGGTCGTCTTCTGCAGCAGCGTCGGCTCGTCCTCGATAGCGGCCAGCGAGGCGCCGATGCGCCCCAGCCGGGTCGCGGGACCGGTGCGCACGACCACGACCATGCCCTGCCCGCGCACGTTCAGGGTCCCCGCGAACAGGTAGGGCGTGTCGTCTCCTCCCGGTTCAGGGTCGCCTGCATCCGCGATCTGATCAATTGATGGACGCTTTGAGACCGGCACCGACTCGCCTGTGAGGGCGGACTCGTCGACCGTCAGCGCGTCGCCCGCGATCAGGAGGCCATCGGCGGGCAGCCGCTCCCCTTCCCCGACCAGGATCAGATCGCCCGGCACGAGGTCGCGGGCTGGGATGCGCCGCTCGGTCCCGCCGCGGATCACCAGGGCGAAGGGCTCCGCGAGCTCCCGCAGAGCCGCCAGGGCCCGCTCGCTCCGGACTTCCTGCAACACCACGAGACCGATGGTCACGAGGGCACCGGCCATCATGAACAGGCCCTCGCCAATGTCGCCGAGCACCAGGTATAGCCCTGCCGCGGCAAGGAGGAGCAGGAACATGGGCTCGCGCAGGATCCCACGGACGATGTCGAGGATGCCGCGCGAGCGCTTCTCCTGGACGGCGTTCGGTCCATGCTGCGCCAGGCGGCGTTGCGCCTCGGCCTCGTCAAGACCTGTCAGGCTCGCAGCCATGCCGGCCGTGGTGTCCGCCTCATTGCCGTTCGATGCGACCCGCGCCTGCACCGGCATGTCCTGCTCTCCCGGCGATTGGCACGGCCCGCCTCAATGAGCCACCAGCAGCGGGCTGTCCGCGGCCGAGAGCATGTCCCGCGTCGCACCCCCGAACACATGCTCCCTGAGGCGCGTATGGCCGTAACCTCCCATGATGATGAGATCCGCGGATACGCTGCGTGCCTCGTCGAGGATGACGTCGGCGATGCGGCGGTCCTGGCACTCTGCTGAAGCGACCTCCGCAACGACGCCGTGCCGGGCGAGGTGACCCTCCACCTCAACCCAGGGCGTGGTGTCCGGCGGGGGATCCACGACGAGCACGACGGTGCGTGCCGCCTGCTCGATGAAGGGCAAACCTTCACGCAGGGCGCGGGCCGCCTCGCGGCTGCCGTTCCAGGCGACCAGCACGGTCTGGATCGGCCCCTGCCGGTGCCGGCCGGGCGGCACGAGCAGGAGCGCACGCCCGCTGCCGAAGAGCACCGCCTCGACGAGGTCCGTCCAGTCCGGTGTTTCGGTCCCGCCATTGGGCCGGGTGGCAATGAACAGGTCGGCGCAGCGGGCCTGCTCCACCACCTTCGCCGAGAGGGTGCCGTAAATCTCGTCGAGCCGGCGCAGTTCGCTCGGCACCTGCAGGCTGGCCAGCCGCTCGGTCAGGCGCTTGGCCGTGATGTCGCCGTCCTGGCGTGCCTTGTTGTCCAACTCGGTCAGCACCTGCATCGCCGCTGCGCCGCCATCCATCGGCATGGCGACGGTGAGATCGGGCAGCAGGTTGGTGAATATCCCAATCAGGTGGGCCCGTCCCGCGGACGCGATGGCTTGCCCGTGCTCCAATCTGATTTCGTCCTCGGGGCTTCCGTCGAGATGCACCATGATGTCCTTGATCATTGCCCTCTCCTCTGTGGGCCCGCACGCACCTGTCGTGCCCGAGCCACTATCGACCATCATGTGGTCGAAACCGGGGTGGATACTTTGATTTGAAGCAACTCGCCTGAGAACGTCCGAGGCTAGCATCAAACGATCCGATGGCCCCGGCACATAGGGAAAACCATGGAGGCCGCAATGCCGTCCCGTTCATCCGGTGCTCTCGCAGGTGGTCGCGCGCCCGAGGCATCCGTCATCCCGCTGCCTGCGAGGATGCCCGATCCGGCCCCCTCCCCCATGGCGCCCTCGCCCGTCCTCTCGGTCAATCTGTCGGATGACGCCGAACTCCACCAGCTGCGGGACACCCTCGATCATGCCGCCCATGCTGGCCTGGCACGCCTCACGGGCGGCCTGTCGCCGGCGGCGCTCATGGCCGCCTCCATGGACTGGGCTGTCCATCTTGCCATTTCACCCGGCAAGCAGGTCGAGCTCGCGGTAAAGGCGGCCCGCAAATGGACCCGGCTGGCGCACTTTTCCTCCCGGTGCGCCATGGACGGTGGAGCTTGCGAGCCCTGCATCACGCCACTGCCCCAGGACCGGCGCTTCGCCGGAAGCGAGTGGCAGCAATGGCCCTTCAACATCATCCATCAGGCCTTTTTGCTGCAGCAGCAGTGGTGGCACAACGCCACGACCGACATCGACGGCGTCACCCAACAGCATGAGGCCGTGGTCGAGTTCATCTCGCGCCAGATCCTCGACATGGCATCCCCTTCGAACTTCGTGGCGACCAATCCGGTGGTGCAGCGGCGCATCCTGGAGACGGGTGGCCAGAGCCTCGCGCAGGGCTTCCGCAACTTCCTGGAGGACTGGGAGCGGATCGTCCGTTCCAAGCCGGCCGCCGGCACGGAGGCGTTTCAGGTGGGCCGCGATGTCGCCGTCACACCTGGCAAGGTGGTGTACCGCAACCGCTTGATCGAGCTGATCCAGTACGCCCCAGCGACCGACAAGGTCAGGCCGGAGCCCATCCTGATCGTGCCGGCCTGGATCATGAAGTACTACATCCTCGACCTGTCCCCGGAGAACTCCCTTGTCCGGTACCTGACGGACCAGGGCTTCACGGTGTTCATCATCTCCTGGAAGAACCCGACCGCGGAGGACCGGGATCTCGGGATGGATGATTTCCGGAGGCTCGGGGTGATGGAGGCCCTCGCCGCGGTCAATGCCATCGAGCCAGAACGGAAAGTTCACGCCGTCGGCTACTGCCTCGGCGGCACGCTCCTGTCGATTGCCGCGGCCGCCATGGCACGTGACAGGGACGAACGCCTGCAGACTGTTTCGCTACTGGCGGCTCAAGCGGACTTCCGGGAGGCCGGGGAGCTGACGCTGTTCATCAACGAAAGCCAGGTCCACTTCCTGGAGGACCTGATGCGCAGCCAGGGCTATTTGGACACCCGCCAGATGGCCGGCGCCTTCCAGCTCCTGCGCTCGAACGACCTCATCTGGTCGAGGCTCGTCCGGCATTACCTGATGGGCGAGCGCACGCCGCTGAACGATCTCATGGCGTGGAATGCTGACGCCACCCGTATGCCCTACCGCATGCACGCCGATTACCTGGAGCAACTCTTTCTCGACAACGACCTCGCCGAGGGCCGTTTCCGGGTCAACGCCCGCCCGATCGCCGTCAGTGACATCCGCGTGCCGATCTTCGCCGTCGGCACTGAGCGCGACCACGTGGCGCCGTGGCGCTCGGCCTTCAAGATCCACCTGTTGGCCGACACCGATGTGACGTTCCTCCTCACGAAAGGTGGTCACAACGCCGGCATCGTGGCGGATCCAGACCGGCCGGGAGGGCGCTTCCAGGTTCTGACCAAGTCCGCCACGGACTACTACCTGGATCCGGACACCTGGACCAGGATCGCTCCTTGGCACGAGGGCTCGTGGTGGCCGGAATGGACGCGCTGGCTCACCTCGCATTCCGGCAGACCAACGGACCCTCCTGCGCTCGGGGCGCCGTCCCGCGGCTACCCCGTGCTGTGCGACGCCCCAGGCACCTATGTCCTGCAGACCTGACCCCTGCCGACACTGCCGGTGCGGTCATGGCGTAATGGCGACCTTGAGCACGCCATCACGCTGATGGCCGAACAGGTCATAGGCCTCCTCGATCTGATCGAGCTTGAAGCGGTGCGTCACGAGAGGACGCGTGTCGACGCGGCCGGACGCAATGGCAGTCATGAGCCGCCGCATGCGTTCCTTGCCGCCCGGGCAGAGTGTCGTCCGGATGGTGTGGTCGCCGAGCCCGGCCAGAAAACCGTCGAGCGGGATCTTGAGATCGCCCGAATAGACCCCGAGAGACGACAGAGTGCCGCCGGGCCGGAGCACGCGCAGCGACGCCTCAAAGGTCTGCTGGCGTCCAAGCGCCTCGATGGAAACGTCAACGCCGCGTCCGTCGGTGAGGCGCCTGATCTCCTCCACCGGATCCGCCTTCGTGAAGTCGACCACGTGGTCCGCGCCCATGCGGCGCGCCATCTCCATGCGCTCGGGCACGCTCTCGACCGCAATGATCGTGGTCGCGCCCATCAGGCGGGCGCCGGCCGTGGCGCACAGGCCGATGGGACCTTGCGCGAACACGGCCACCGTGTCGCCGATGCGGATGCGTCCGCTCTCCGCTCCCGAGAAGCCGGTCGACATGATGTCCGGGCACATCAGCACCTGCTCGTCGGTGAGCCCGTCGGGGACCGGGGCAAGGTTCGCCATGGCGTCGGGAACGAGCACGTATTCGGCCTGGCAGCCGTCAATGGTGTTGCCGAAGCGCCAACCGCCGAGCGGCTTCCAGCCGTGCTTGGTGCCGGCCCCGTCCTGGGAATGGCAACCGCACAGGCAGGCGGCACTGTGCCCGCTCGGGGTGATCGCACCGGCGATGACCCGCTGGCCCTCGCGGTAGCCCTGCACGGCCGAGCCGAGCTTCTCGATCACGCCGACCGGCTCATGGCCGATGGTGAGCCCCCGGGCTACGGGGTACTCGCCCTTGAGGATGTGGATGTCCGTTCCGCAGATCGTCGTGGTGGTGATCCGGATCAGGGCATCGAGCGGTCCGACATCCGGGATCGGCTTCTCGTCGAGCACGATGCGGTTTGGCTCGACGAACATGGCGACTTTCATCTTGGGCATGGTCATTCCTCCCAAGGCTCGTCGCTGTTCAGCATACCACGGGCGAACGGAACCGGGGATCCGCCAATTCGGGGACCGGGCGTGTTGCTCGGATTTCCGGAAACCTCCCGTCAGGGGGAAGGCCCCCACCGGGTCCGGTTTGAGGATCGGCCGGGGCAGTTGGCTTTCGACCGGCCCGGCCCGGGCTTCGTCGAGGCGGCTCCGCCGGTCGGGCTACGGCTACGTTCGCCGGCTCGAACAAGGCCTGCCGGTTCCCCGGGGCAAGAGCTCAGTTGCGGCGGCTGTGGGCCTGTCCTGGAACGGGCTGGCGCGGAACATCAGTACCATGCCGTCGTTGACGGGCCATGCTCCCGAACGTCTGTGAAAACCACGCCGCGTGGGGGCGGAGACTTGCCGATGAGCGGCGGCCAACAATCATCCGACTTCCTGACCGGCGAGAGACGCTTCCAGCTTCTCGTCAATGCGCTCTCCGACTATGCCATCTACCTGCTGGACCCGCAGGGGCACGTGGTCAGCTGGAACTCCGGCGCCCAGCGCTGCAAGGGCTACACGGAATTGGAAATTCTCGGCCAGCCCTACGCGAAGTTCTACACCGAGGAGGATCGGGCCGCGGGCGAGCCGGCGCGGGCGCTTGAGGCCGCGGCCCGGGACGGGCGCCACGAGGCCGAGGGCTGGCGCGTGCGCAAGGACGGCTCCCGCTTCTGGGCCAGCACCGTCATCGATCCGATCCGGGACAAGCACGGGGCGCTGCTCGGCTTTGCCAAGATCACCCGCGACATCACCGAGCCCCGCAAGGCCCAGGAGGCGGTCGAGCAGGCCCGCGCGGCCCTGTTCCAGGCCCACAAGATGGAAGCGGTCGCCCAGCTCACGGGCGGCATCGCGCACGACTTCAACAACATCCTGACCGTCATCATGGGCAACCTGGATATGCTGCGCCGCGCCCCGGAGGAGCGCCGCATTCGCCTGATCGACCAGGCGCTTCAGGCCGTCGATCAGGCCCGCAGGACAACACAGCAACTACTGTCCTTCAGCCGCCGCCAGGCGCTGTCGCCCAAGGTGCTGGACCTGAATCGGCTGATCCTCGGCATGGACGCCATGCTGGCCCAGTCGCTCCGCGGCGACATCAGGCTTGAGCTGGATCTGGCGGACCAGGTCTGGCCGGTGGACGTCGATCCATCGCAGCTTGAGATCGCGCTCATCAACCTGGCCTCGAATGCCCGCGACGCCATGCCGAACGGCGGCACCCTGCGGATCCGGACGGGGAACAAGGCCTCCCGCGATGGCGGGGTCATCGAGGGCGTCGCCGTCTCGGTCTCTGACACCGGGGCCGGCATTCCCCGCGAGGCGCTCGTGCACGTCTTCGAGCCGTTCTTCACCACCAAGACGCTGGGACAGGGCACCGGTCTGGGCCTGGCGCAGGTCTACGGCTTTGCCGAGCAGTCGGGAGGCTCGGTGGAGATCAGCAGCGAGGTGGGCCGCGGCACCACCGTGGCGATCTTCCTGCCGCGCGCCCAGGAGGAGGCACCGAAGGTGACGGCGGAGCCGGACATCGCAGAGGAGATGCGCAACCTGCGCATCCTGCTCGTGGAGGACAATGCCGCGGTCGCATCCGTTGCGCTGCTGCTGCTGAACGAGCAGGGACACGAGGCCGTGCATGTCGGCACAGCCCAGGAGGCTCTGGATGTGCTCGCGTCCGGCCAGCCGTTCGATCTGGTGTTCTCCGATCTCGTGATGCCGGGCGGCATGGATGGCCTGGAGCTCGCCGAGAGCATCCAAAGCCGCTGGCCGGCGCTGCCGATCCTGCTGGCGACCGGCTACAGCGACGCCGCGTCCAAGGCCGCTCGGGATGGCTTCCCGCTCATCTCGAAGCCCTATCAGCCGGATGCCCTGCGGCAGGCGGTGCACCGCGCGGCCGTGTCCCGAGAGCGGCCGCCCGGAGACAGCAACGTCGTCCCGCTCGAACGACCCACCTCCTGAGCTGGCCTAGCCAAGGCCTTTTCGCCGATGGGCTCAGTCCCATGCCAGACCCGGTAGGATCGCCTCAACCTGCACCCGCAGCCCCTCCGGTGCGAAGGCCACCTCGACCTCCCCACCCAGCTGACGGCCGAGCACCCGATCCAGCAGCAATGTACCGAAGCCCTTGTGGTCTGGCTCGGCCACGGGCGGGCCGCCTTGCTCCGTCCACTCGAACCGGATCCTGGTCTCCGTGCCGTCCCTGTTGCAAAACCTCCATGACGCGTGAACGCATCCACGCGGATGGGAGAGGGCTCCGTACTTCGCGGCATTGGTCGTCAGCTCGTGCGCCGCCATGCCAAACGCCAACGCAAGATCCGGAGGCAGATACAGGTCGGGCCCGTCCAGAAGGATCCGCGAGCCGGATTGATCGTCATAGGGTTCAAGCTCGCTGCGCAGGATCTCCCGCAGCTGCACGCCGGCCATCTCGTTGTCGAACAGCAGCGTGTGGGTCTTCGCCAGGGAGGTGATCCTCTGTGTCACCGCGTCCTTGAAGTGATGGACCGAGGTTGCGTTGCGGGCGGTGGAGTTCACGACCGCCTGCACCGTGGTCAGGGTGTTCTTCACCCGGTGGTGGAGCTCGCGCATGAGCAGGGCCTGCTGCTCCTCTAGGGCCTTCTTCTCGCTCATGTCGCAGAACATGCCCAATGCACCGGAGGCCTGTCTGCACTCATCGCGCACAGCGCTGGTGGCCGCCAGGACGGGAATGGCCGTGCCGTCTCGGCGCCGAAAGCGGGTTTCGAACTGCTCGAACTCGCCCGCAAGGTTGCGCCCGATCCGCTCACGGTGGTTGGGCTCGTCTTCAGGGAAAGTGAACTCCAGCACCGAGCGGCCGATCATCTCGTCCGGGGTGCAGCCCAACATGGCCGCCATGCGGGCGTTCACGAACTGCGTGCATGCGTCGATACCGATCAGCCAGATGCCCTCGTTGGCGGTCTCGACGATGGTGCGGAAGCGCGCTTCGCTCGTGCGCAGGGCATCCTCTGTGAGCTTGCGGTCATGAATGTCGGTCGTCGTGCCGAACCACGCGGTGATGGTACCCTGGTGATCCCGAACTGGGACGGCCCGGGTGAGGAACCAGCGGTACGCGCCGTCGAAGCGGCGGTTGCGGACCTCGATCTCGTAGTCATGTCCGCTCCGGAGCGCCTCCGTCCACGCCTCCAGGCAACGAGTCTGATCGTCGGGATGAAGCACCAGTTCCGGCCAGCCTTGGGCATTCTGTTCCGACGTGATGCCGCAGAAGCGGAACCACTGATCGTTGGCAAAGGTGATCGTGCCGTCCGGGGCCGCGGTCCAGACGATGGTCGGCACCACGTTGGCCAGGGCACGAAAGCGCAATTCGCTTTCCTGCAGGATCTCCTCGGCCGTCTTGCGATCAAGGATGTCCATCAGCATGTCGACCTCGCCGGTGCATCGCGTCTCCGCCTCGCGGAGGCATCCAGTGTCAGGTGAGGAAGAGTTGCGAGCCGCGTCGGCTTGGGAAGGCCGCTGTGGATTGTTCTGAGGATCGTGCCTGTCTCCTCCGATGAAGCTCGGCAAAAACACAGTACATCGCAGCCGCTGAGGGGGCATTAACTCAGGTTAGCGGCTTTGGCCGGAATGAAGCTCCTGCCCTGCCCCGCCACCGTCACGGCCACCCGCGGTGCCAGGTATGCGTCGGCCGTGAGGCTTTTGCCGGGATCTGCACACAATGCCCCTCGTCGGCGGCAGCCAACTCGCCCAAAAGGCAGGAGACCGTTTGCCGGCCCCCTGCAAGTCGGGAGGAAGATGCAATTCGCCGGAATGCCCATTCCTGCGCGCTTGCGAACACATGAACCCTCACAAATCAATATTGTTCAAGTCATTGTTGCTTTTCTGATGATCATTACCCTGAATATAACCTACGTTATCGACTTGAGCGTTCTGTAATTCTCCTCGTATAGGCGAATTATATCTGCAAGCCTTTTGTAAAAACCAAGAAACCCGCCGCCCAGTCCGGCGTTTATGCTACAGATCTCCAACGGCCTTGTGCGGAACGCAGTTTTAGCCAGGGGCATCCAGTCACACCAGGCAAGGTCAAGCCTTCGCGCGGCATCTTCGTCGGAGCTCAAACCGAAACCTGCACAACGGGTCTCCAGCCGCTGCGAAGGCTGCAGGCTCGGCCCGGGTTCGGGGCGCAGACGGACCATAGAGGCCGATCTCATGTTGTACCTGTTGCACGATGCGTCGCAGTTGATGCTGGCCCCCGCCCGGACGGTGGCGGACCTCACGCGGGCAGCCTGCGAAAACCCCTTCAGCCCGCTGGCCTACACCCCAGGCGGGCGTGCGCTTGCCGCCTCCGTCGAGCTGTTCGAGCGCACCACCCGCCCCTATCCCAAGCCGGCCTTCAATCTCCCCGCCCCGGGACGGGTCGTCTGGCAGAGGCCCTTTGGCCGGGTGATCGCCTTCGGCGAGCCAACCGACCGACCGAAGCTGTTGATCGTCGCCCCGATGTCCGGCCACCATGCCACACTGCTGCGGGGCACGGTGGCGGCGTTCCTCGACACCCATCAGGTGTTCGTCACCGACTGGAGCGACGCCAAGGAGGTGCCCGTCGCGGACGGCGTGTTCGACCTCTCCGACTACGTCGATTACTGTCTGGCCATGTTCGAGGCGCTCGGGCCGGACCTGCACGTGATGGCCGTCTGCCAGCCCGCCGTGCCGGTGCTGGCCGCCATCGCCCTGATGGAGGCCGAGGATCATCCGCTGGCGCCCCGCTCGGCGACCCTGCTGGGCGGACCGGTCGACACCCGCCGGGCTCCGACGGCCGTGAATGCCTTTGCCCAGGAGCGCGACATCGCCTGGTTCCGGCGCCACTGCATTCATCCGGTTCCGGACCGCTACAAGGGCCGGGGGCGGCTGGTCTATCCGGGTTTCCTGCAGCTGTCCGGGTTCATGGCCATGAACCCGGACCGGCATCTCTCAGCCCATTGGGAGATGTTCAACCATCTCGTCGAGGGCGACGGCGACTCGGCCGACAGGCACCGCGCGTTCTACGACGAGTACCTCGCCGTGATGGACCTCACCGCCGAGTTCTACCTCCAGACCCTGGAGACGGTGTTCCTCGACCATCTCCTGCCGACAGGCCGGATGCGGCACCGCGGCCGACCCGTGGACCTGGCGGCGATCCGCCGCTGCGCCCTGATGGCGGTCGAGGGTGAGAACGACGACATCGTCGGGCGTGGCCAGACCATTGCGACCCTCGATCTCACGCCCGGCCTGCCGGCAGCGAAAAAGGACGCGTACCTCCAGGCCAGTGTCGGGCACTACGGCGTCTTCAATGGCGCGCGCTTCCGGACGGAGATCACCCCGCGCATCAAGGCGTTCATCGCACGACAAGCGATCACCAAAGCGCTGCCCCTGCGGCAAGCGCGAAGACACGCTCCAGGGGTGTTCCAGGCCTCCGCAACGCCAACATCATCTGCTCGGGACGCGGCGGGTTGTATTCCGGCAGGTTGAGCCCGGGACAGTTGCCATTGATCCTGCCCTGCCGGAGGCCGTATCGCGGATAGCCTCAGGCGGTCGCGCAGATGTCCTCAAAGGCCATGAGCCTCATTATCCGGTATTGAAGATCGGCAAGCCGTCCGACGTGGGGCTCGCGCTCCCGCTGGTGCCGTTCTTCGAGCTGGGCCAGGAGGTGCTGCCTGATGGCCTCCGGCCCCTCCCATGCCTGGAGATGCTCCCGGGCCCCCTCGTACCGGACCTCTACGTCCGCCAACGCCGCCAGCGTGGCCTGGAGCTCGGGCAGAAGATCGTCGGGATAACAGGGATCCTGCGCTGCAGGGGTGGAAGGTCGTGACGTGTTGGAGCTACGCGGCATGGTATGCTCCTCCCTTTCTGGGAAGGCGCAGAGGATAGCACCCTTGGAATAATCCGAAAGGCTGATCTTTGGCCGCGCCCCGCGGGCGTGCTTTCGGATCGGTCCGCCGCCATCGGCCCTGGCGGCTGGTCGAACCTCATGGAGGCACGGCGCGTTGACTTTGCCAGGGTGCTGCCAACGAGCCACCAGCCATGACCCGTTACTACTTCCATCTCAGGACGGCGCAGGGGCTGAGCCCCGACGAGCTGGGCCTTGACCTGCCGGATGTGGAAACCGCCTATCTGGAGGCGTTCACGACGGCACAGGAGATGTGGCCGGACCTGCTGAGGCGACGGGAAGACCCGATCCGGTACACGTTCGAAATCGCGGACCGGTTCGGCCAGGTGGTTCAGACGCTGCCTTTCGCCGAGGTTCTCGACCGCGCCAGGGGCCGCACCGCCCGCCAAAGCCTGCCCCGCGCCGCCCGAACGGCCCAGGAGCTTGCCGACCGGACGCGGCATCTGGCCGCCGCCGTGGACGAGCAGGTCAGGCAGGCGCGCGAGAGCCTGCGCCTGTCACGGGACTTGTTGCGAGCCTCGGCCCCGGACCAACCCAGTCTCGGGCCTCCCAGCGAACCCAACTGGATGCCGGGCCGTGATCCTTAGTGCGACGGGCTCCGCCCGAAGGGGGCTTGTTGATGCCTGCGCCACAGGCCGGCCATCCGGCGGAGGGGTATCGTCGATCCAGCGGAGGATGCCGCCATGCTGAACCCACTCGTCCGCAAGCTGGAGAACTTCGCCTGGCTCTCCGATGACGACCGGCGGGCGCTGGAGACCGCGACCCGTCAGGTCAGGGCGTACCGCCCCCGCGAGGATGTCATCCACGAGGGCGACCAACCAGAGTCGGTCAAGCTGCTGCTCGATGGCTGGGCCTGCCGCTGCAAGCAGCTGGAGGACGGGCGGCGGCAAATCATGGCCTTCTTCGTGCCGGGTGACCTGTGCGACGTGCGCGTGTTCATCCTGCGCCAGATGGATCATTCCATCATGACCCTTTCGCCAGCCACCGTCGCCACCATTCCGCGTGACACCATGCTCGCCTTGATGGAGCAGCATCCGCGCATCACGCAGGCCCTGTGGTGGTCGACCCTGGTGGACGAAGCGGTGCTGCGGGAATGGGTGGTCAACCTCGGCCAGCGCAGCGCCGATGAGCGGCTCGCCCATCTCCTGTGCGAGCTGTTCATTCGGCTTCAGGCGGTGGGGCTGACGCGGGGCAACACCTGCGAGCTGCCGGTGACCCAGGGCGAGCTCGCCGACACGCTCGGGCTGACGACCGTCCACGTCAACCGCACGCTGCAGGAGCTGCGGCGCGACGGGTTGGTCGATCTCCGGGGCAAGACCCTGACCCTGCGCGACCTCGACGGCCTGCAGCGGCTGGCGCTGTTCAACCCCAACTACCTGCACCTGGAGCACGAGGGCGAGGAGCTCAACGCCAACCATCGCCGGCCGGATGCTCCGGGCGGGGCGGCGAGCCCGCTGCCCTGACGGCTGGAGATGGCGGAATCGTTGCCGCAGGGCTCTGGCGCGGGTCCGAGGCCCTTCTCAGCGGCGCGAGGCCTTGCCGGACATTGGGTCCATCGGTTCGGGGCTCGGACGGTCGTCCAGGCCGCCTTCCCTGGCGACGGTCTCCGGGGGCGCCAGGCTGGCGCGGGCCGTGAACGTGCCGATCACCGCCTCATTGACGGCATCGATGATCATCGCCGGCGTGGTCGGCTTGGCCACGAACACGGCGTTGCCGGGCAGGTCCTCCTCCGGCCCGGTCACCCCCGACATGATGATGACACTCAGCTTCGGACTCTTCGCCGAAACGGCGCGGGCGAGCTCGAAGCCGCTCATGCCCGGCATGCGCACGTCGGTCACCACCGCCAGCACGTCCGGGCGGGCGCCCAGCAGCGCCAAGGCCTCATCGGCATGGGCCGCCTCCAGGACCCGGTAGCCCTCCTCCTGGAGCAGATCGACCATGAACATGCGCACCAGCGGCTCGTCCTCCACCAGGAGGATGGTCTTGGTATCAAGGGGAGAAGACGACATTGTGCGGCCTCCTAGGGCTTTTGGTCTTCGTCGCCCCCGCAGCTCCGCCTGGCGTCGGGCCCAGGCATGTTGTCTGGCATCAGCCTCGGCAACGGCCTGCTGGACCCAGGCTGCCGCCGCCGCGAGGCTGCGGAACACCCCACGGCCAGACCCTCGCGCCGAGCACGGTCCGAAACCGGCCTCCACCAGCCACCCGTTGCGGAGCTTGGGATCGTCGATTTCGTCGGAGACTTGGACCAGAACCGCGACCAGCTTGTTGTCGCGCAACACGAGCAGGCCCTCCTCGTCGGCGCTGCCGGTCTCAACACGCACCCGCTGGTAGGTCATGCCCATAATCGGAGAGCATATCTCCTCAGCCACCACGCGCATTCACCTGGATTAGCAAAGGCGCCCGCACAACCAGAATCGTGAGGCGCGACGTCCGCCTCGGGGCAAGCGATCCATTAGACCCGGAACCAGGCCCACGCCTGCCATCGCGGCATCCCGCACGATGCTCGCCGCGGCACAACAGAAAGTCGATGAAACCAGGTGCGGTGTCAGCGTCGTTCAGCTTCTGATGCCGAGCGCATCATCCTGGCGCGTGAGAGGATTGTCTTCTCGCAGAGTCTTCCGGCGAAAGGTGTCTGACGGCGTCAGTCCCGGGAGCCACGTGCCGATGACTGTGCGGAAGCGCGAGCCAGGCCGAGGTTCGTCTGCGACTGCCTGACAAGCTCCCGCGCCTCCAGGCACGCACGCTCGGCCCGAAAGAGCAGGCTCTCCTGCCCAGGCTGTGGCTTGGGCGCAAGGATGTGCTCGGTCACGTCGGTCACGTGGTGGACGATGGCGATCACCGAACCGGCCTCATCGACAATCGGCCAGTTGACCGGGCTCCAGTAGCGGACCTCCCACACGCCATCCGGACGCCTGATGTCGTAGCGCTGGAGCGGCATGACATCGCGTCGGATGTGCGCGAGGGCGCGTTCGAACGAGGCGCCGAGATTGCGGACGCCGGTGGCCTGGTCGTCGAGCGGGTTGTCGGGGAAGGCCTCGAACATGTCGCAACCGACCAGCGCGTCGCGCCGGCGCAGGGTCGCCGCCATGTAGGCGTCGTTGACCCCGGCGATCCGCAGGGTCGGCGCGAGGATGAGGTAAGGGTGAGGCGCGCCCTCAAACATGCCGCGGTAGATCGCCTCGGCCAGCCGCACCTGCGTGGCCGCGGTGCGGAAGCTGGGTTGGTTCATCGCGTCGGTCATGGCCCGCACTCAGTCGTGACACCCGCTGCCAACAGCATTTCGCTTGGCCCGGCAGCTTCCAGGCAGTTTACAACCCTGCCGTGCCTTCGCTCCATCCGCCGCATTGTCGCGACCGAGAATGGGACCGCCGTCTTCATCACAGGCAATATGCCGCCCCACCGGGCCAAGGCTCGCGAAGTTGTTCCTCTCGTCGTGGACGACGAACGCGTGCGCCAGGACATGGGCCTGCCGTCAGCCGGATCGCGTGTCAGCAGAACGATCCGATGGGGCGGTGGCCTCCTGTGGCTCCCTTCCGCCGGCGGAGCCCTGACTCGTCGAGCCGCTGCCCTGCACCTGGATGCGGCGGGAGCGCTCCTGCCGCCCGGTCTTCGGCACGGTCACGGTTAGGACCCCGTTCTCGAAGCTGGCTTGGATCTGCTCGGACTCGACGGCATACGGCAGCCGCAACGAACGCTGGAAGGTGCCGTAGGAACGCTCAACGAAGTGGAAGTTCTCCTTGTCGTCCTTGCGTTCCAACTTTTTCTCACCCCGGATGGTGAGTACGTCGTCATCGAGGCTGACGTCGATGTCCTGCTCGGTGACGCCGGGCAGCTCCGCGGTGATACGGATCTCCTTGTCCGTCTCGGACACGTTCATGCTGGCATTGACGAAGGCGCCGACATCGCCCTGGCCCTGGCTGCCCGATGCAGCGGGCAGGTTGGCGCCGCGGAAGACGTCGTCGAACAGGCGGTTCATCTCGCGATGAAGCGAAAGAAAGGGGTCACCGGGGAACATTCCGCTACCGGGGCGGTAGGGGGTCATCGGATTGCGGGCCATTGTGCATTCCTCCTCATCAACCTGAGTTCCGCGGCGGGGGCGTCCCGCCCCGGAAGGGCAACACAACTCGACTGGATGTTGTCGGATCCGGCATCTCCGCCATGGGGGAGCCAGAGCGGACGCGCTCGATCCGGCACCAATCATAATCCTCCTTCGCCCACCTCGGAATGGAGATTAGGTCTGCATGGCACCTCGCCTGCGGCCTTCATGCTGAACTGGAGGAGCCGCCCCCGCCCTCCTGCGGGCAGCGCCGCATGCCTCCGCCTCCCGGCCCGTTGCGGGACCGGACAGATTGCTGGCGGCTGGTTCCACATCCATGGATCGGCGGGAAATCCGCAAGCGGGACGCGGAAAACATCACCATGAGCGTGGGTTTCGGCTATCCTCGATCATGACCAGTCCTCAGGAGCAACCGTGATGAATCCGCTGGTTCGCAAGCTGAGCAACTATGTCGACCTGCCGGAGGACGACCGGACGGCGCTGGACGCTCTGGTGCAGAAGCCCAAGGTCGTCGCCGCCCACACCGACCTTGTTCGCGAAGGCGACCCGACCGCCGGCGTGTACCTCATCCTCAGCGGGTGGGCCTGCCGCTACAAGATGCTGCCCGACGGGCAGCGGCAGATCATGGCCTACTTCGTTCCCGGGGATCTGTGCGACCAGCGCATCTTCATCCTCAAGCGCATGGACCATTGCATCGGCACCATCACGCCGGCCACCGTGGCGATCATCGCGGCGGAGACCATAATCGAGCTCACGGACCGCTATCCCCGCATCGCGCGGGCGCTGTGGTGGAGCACGATGGTGGACGAGGCGATCACGCGCGAGTGGGTGGTCAATGTCGGCCAACGCGATGCCTTCGAGCGCGTGGGGCACCTGATCTGCGAGATGTTCGTGCGCGTCCGCGCCGTCGGCCTGACGGAGGGTCTGAGCTTCGACTTCCCGGTCACCCAAGGCGAGGTGGCGGACACGACCGGGCTGACGACGGTTCACACCAACCGCATGCTCCAGGCGCTTCGGGCCGAAGGGCTGATCACCCTGAAGGGGCACCGCCTGACCATCCTTGACTTGGATCGGCTCGTGAGCCTGTCACTGTTCAATCCGAGTTACCTGCACCTGGAGCATGAGGGGAACGGATCGAGGAAGTGGATCGACCGGCCTCGTGATGAGAGCCCTGCTTAGCAATCCCTCCCCTGGATCTGTCATAGGCCCTACATCTCACCACCAACCCTGGATGAGTTGGAGTTCGCGCATTTCCGACGGAGACAGCAAGAGGACTCTTTCACCGGTGCGCCCCATGCACCGATCCACCGGCTCTTGCTACTGCAACACCGCCTTGGTCGGGAGATCCATGATGCATTGCAGCCCGCCGGGCTGGAACGTCAACGTCGTGGTGCCCCTGAGATGATAGGGCAAGGTCTGCGTCAGCAGCTCGGTCCCGAAGCCGCTGCGCCGGGGCGCAAGCGAGACGACGGGAACGCCCGTCTCCGTCCACTCAATCCTCAGCCGCTGATCGTCATCATTATCCTCCAAGCACCACGTCTGTGAATCGGCACCGACGGTTGGTCCGTCGTGAGGGAAGCGCAATGCCTTGGCTTAGCGACACAAAATGGAAATTCGGTGGGGTCAGGATCGGCGCCGATGATAACCCCGCCGACGCGATAAATCCTCCAGTGAAATCATGTGCTTGATGGCAGTCGGCTCAAGGGTCAGCGTTCGATGCTGATTCACACACTCTGTGGTCATGCTGCACGACCGCTGGCTGCTCGACGCTATCATGACGACGCAGTTTGCCCAGTCCGGAGCAAGGCTCGAGCCTTGCATCGTCTCGAACTTGATCGAGTTCATGCGGCAGGTCATTCTGAGAAATCTCGGCATCGGGTTCTTCAGTCCCATCGGATTTCTGGACGAGATCAGACGGGGTGAACTCGTTCATGTGCCCTTGGCGGAACCTCAACTGGCTGGAAGTGGCCTTGGCATTCTGGTCCCGCAACATAAGCGGATGACGCCCTCTGCCCGCATCGCCATGGATCATGTGAGAGCCTCTCTCACGGAATTCCTGCAGGTGTCTCCGGTCTCTGATGCGGACCAAGAATGAAGAGGAGGTCGTGGCTGAGCGAAGATGTTTTCTATAGGTCGACACAGTTCCCGACGCGGATGTGAGCAGTCAGTGGATGTGGGGTGTTCGCGAACCTTCTCTTCTGCTGGTGTCCGGCACCCCATGGTTTGTCCGGCAGTCGTCGCACGTCGTCGTCGGCAGAGGATGCTTCGTTCGATAGGGCTGAGGCCCAGTTGGGGGGAGACATTGCAGCCATATCCTGCTGCGGCGACAGGCGGACCCGCCTCTCCTCACCCAAGGTGCGGAGCATGCCTTCGCACGGGCCTCCCACACACCGATAGCTTCGCTCCCGCGCCGCAATCGCGATTATCTCCATGTTTTCCGCAATGAAGGTCCGCTCACACCGCTGAGGCCGAAATCCCGATAATGGCAGCCCGGTGCCATAAACAGTCGCGGTCCGGCAGCAAGACACCATTTCATTCATTGCATCATCCCATTGGCACCCGGCATCGCCAACGGAAAACCAACCGGTGGTCTCATGGCGACATGAGTTTGCGTGCGAGCGTCACCGCCGCGGCATCGGTAGAAGCCCCCCGTGCGGTCGGCAGCAGGTTCCCGGCCTTGAGCATGAGCTCGGTCATGACGTTGAGGATCCGCTCGTCCGATTCATTTACGCCCGCGGCATCGAAGTCCTTGCGGATCTTGCTGAACACGTCGTTGCGCTCAGGGTCGCCCTCCCCCCTGGCAAGGGCCTCCGAATAGGCCTCCGCTTCGCCGCCCCTGAGACCCAACTTCTCGGCGGCCCACCGGCCGAGGAGCTTGTTGCGGAGGATCGTCTTCACCGCGTCGTCAGAGCTAGTCATGCGAACCCCTCCGGTTGCCGGCCGTTGAACGCCTCTTCCCGTCAGCGACTCCGTGGCCGAGGTGGAATGCCGCCCAGGGCTCAACTTTTCTCTGAAGGCGGATTTGGGCCACTGAACAGAGACAGTTTCCCAAACCGCTCGGCCAACAGATAGTAGACGGTGACCCTGTTCTTCGTCCTGTCGCCTTTCATCGTCTCGCCGACGCTGATGATCGCCTTGTCGAGATCGGCGTCAGCATCAGTCAGACCAAGCTTCTTCTTCAGGAAGTTCTCCCGCACGCGGGCGAGCTCCTCCTTGTCGGCGAGCGCGACCAGGGACGAGTCTCTCTTCTGCAGGGCTATGCCACAGTAGCGGGCGATGCCGGCAATGGCGCTTGGGTCCGCGTTCGAGGAATATTTCTGTACGTCTGCCGCCCAGTTTTCCGCCATCATCTCCTCCATGCGTTGACGCACTTACACCCAGATGATTTCCGCGATGGCACTTCCTGCCAGACTGACATGCCCAAGCCGCCACAGTCTGCCGCAGGTGTTCCGATCCGAATGATCCCGCGGGCAGGAGCCCTTTGGCGGAGGGCACAAGAGAACCCCGTAGTCGCCCCCTTGAGCAGGGTGCTCCTCAAGCGGCCCTGTTCTTGAGCGCACCGATGATGACGGTCAAAATCGCACCGCCGGCACCGCCGCTGATGAGGTTGGCGATGACTCCCCCAACACTGAAATCGCCGCTCGCGAGGGACGCACCAATGGCGGGCATGGCAAGGGTTACGATCTGTCCAAGAACTCCGCCGCCAACAGCGCCCGCGATCAGATTTCCGGCCGTGCCCAGATCAAACTGGGGAGATGCTTTCCCCACCGCTCCACCTCCCGCGGCGCCGGCGATCAGATTGATGAGGATCTGTTCCATTCGCACCTCCCATTGAGCGTTGAACCTCGTGTCACCTAAAGCACGGGCTTGGCCTTGGTCCCCACCAACCGCGAGCCCTGAGGCTAAAACTCTCCCATCAAGCTCGCGCCTGACCCGGACCGCCCCCTTCAGCCGACGGGATGGAACCGGAACCCATCATCTTCCCCATCACGGACGGTCGCTCTTCCCGCAATGGCAACAGACGCCAGGATGGCCGTCATGGCGTCGCCGTCCGATGTTTCATCTTAGTCCGGGCGAGAACACCCGCTTGATTGGCTGGGACAATTCCTTGACAGTTTTAGCCGCCGGCCTGCCGTTCCTGATCGGTGCCCCGATGAACCATGGTGGTCCTGTCAAGTGCATTGACCGACGCAAAGACCAGCACACGGTTTCGCCTTCGTTCCTTGACGGTGAGGGCCCCTCGCGGCCGAACCGTTGTCAGGGTATTCTTCGCCAGGTTCCCGTCGGACCGCGTGGGCGGTCAGTTTGTCAGCACCAGCGGAGGGAACGACCATGCCAAATGACAGCCATGCAGGCCCTCTCGGACAGGTCGATCTCACCTTTTCCGACTGGCGGCCGCTACGCCATGTGGAGGACCCGCTCCACAAGGATCTGTCCGCCGTTGCGCGCGTCGGCGACAGCCTTTTTCTCGCCTGCGACGAGACCGCGAGTGTCGAGCGGCTGCGGCGCGTCGGGGACGTCCGGTTCGGCGACCATCGGCATTTCGCCCTCGATGAGTTCGTCGACCTGCCGGCCGGCGCCGATGGCGAGATGGACATCGAGGGCTTGTGCGCCACGGACGGCTTTCTCTGGATCGTCGGCTCGCATGCGCTCAAGCGCAGCAAGCCCAAGCGCGACGAGAGTGACGCCGATGACGCCCTGCACCGAATGGAGCGGGTCGACCGTGAGCCGAACCGTCATTTCCTGGGCCGGATCCCACTCGTCGAGGAGGCACCAGGTTTGTTCATGCCGGCCCGCTCGGACGGCAGGCGGCAGGCCGCCTGGGCTAGGTTCGGCAAGAGGAGCAGCGCCCTCACCCGTTGGCTCGCCGATGATCCGCATCTCGGCCCCTTCCTGACGATCCCGGCCAAGGAGAACGGGTTCGACGTGGAGGGACTGGCGGTGCGCGGGGATCGGATCTGGCTCGGCCTGCGCGGGCCGGTGCTGCGGGGCCACGCGGTGGTGCTCGACCTGGAGTTCGCCGAGAAGGCCCCGGACCGACTCAAGGCCCGTCGCATCGACGGCGAGCGGCGCTACCGCAAGCACCTGCTTGACACGCGCGGCCTCGGCATCCGCGACATGCGGTTCGACGGCGACGATCTGCTTCTGCTGGTCGGACCCACGATGTCTCTGGAGGGTCCGGCATTCGTGCTGCGCTGGCGCGACGCGGTCCATGACGACGCCCCCGGCGTCATAGCCCCGGACCGTATCGAGACGGTCGCCGAATTACCGTATCGGTTGCACGCCGATCACCCCGAGGGCATCGATCTCTGGCCGGAGGCGGGTCCCGGGGGCCTGCTCGTGATCTATGACGCCCCGGCCCCGGAGCGGACGGACCCGGAGGCCTTCACGATGCGCGCCGACCTGATCGACCTGCGCCGGCCGAAAGCTAGGTCACGGGCTAAGCGGGTGGCGGCATTGGCTTCCTAGCATTCGGACCGAAATGCGTTACACAGGATGGCCTTCGGCCCGTCAGGCGGGCGGCATTCGGCCTGGTGCACCGGGCCCACTTGCCCGCACGACGCGCTAGCAGCGCCGGAGCCGCGGCTGGCCCGAGGCATCCATCATCATGCGGCCGTTCTGGTCGTACATGTAGCAGTAACCCGGGGACGCCTGGGCCGTCCGGGCACCTGCAGCCGTACCCACGGCCGCGCCGCCGACGCCGCCGACCACCGCCCCGACCGGACCGCCGACGAGCGCCCCCGTGGCAACTCCGGCCGCGGTTCCAGTGGTCGTGGGTGAACAGGCTGAAATGGCTACGCACGCACACAGAGCTAAAGCGAGCTTGAACATCTGCCGCTCCTCTTCTGGATGCTGGTGTCCGACCTCACCGCGAGCTGTGATCACCGGCGAAGGGTCACCTTGTTAACGTAGCAGTGCTGGCATGGTTGCCGCACGGGTCAGCCTCCAGTGGCGGTAGTCTCCGAGGCCGCATGTTTCGGGTCGATCCCTGACGGTTCGTGGGGACAGTGGGCTCGGTTCTCCGCACCAATGGTGCATTAAGCCGGTCCCTATTGTCCCCCGGGGCTGCTGTCCCGCCCGCGCAGGTTGTCGATCAGGATATGCACGCTGATCAGCAGCACTCAGATGGGACGGACCATGATGCTCGAACTGAGATAGAAGCTGTTGAGAAGGACCAGCGCAGCCAGCGCATAGCCGATCCCGGCCATCCACCGCGGCGCGATCCCGGTGTAGATTACGACCGTGGACGTCGAGATCATGAACACGCCGGCCATCTTGATCGCATAGACGTTGGAAAAGATGTAGGCGACCGCGCGTCCGAAGCGGAACGTGGGGCCGGACCTGTCCCGGTCATCTCGACGGAAGGTGCAATGAGCAGTAAGGCGCCGACAATCGTGGCCGCCATGAACAGGGTGGCCAGGAACAGCAGGCCGCTTCCCAGAAACACGGTTGCGAAGAAGCGATCCTCCTTCTGACCGAGGCGGTCGCGCAGCACGCCGATGAACCACAGGAAGGCGATGCCTGCAAACGGAATGAGGTTCAGCGCCAATGCCACGGATCGGGAGCCGTCGGCCAGCCAGGTGCCGGGGTCCAGTGGATCGGCCGGAACCGCGTTCCGGAAGACCCAGAACATGATGACCAACAGGATGGAAAAGACGATACCGGCTACGGCGGCCGCCCGTGGTGTCCGCAGATGCGAGTACATGCCGGTATCGTCCTGAGGCATCGCCGCCCTCCTCGCGTGAGCCCAGACCCATGCACCCGATGGTACCGTCAGCATGAGCGCTCGGTGAAGGGGCATCGTCGCGCTTGGTGCGTAGGCACCGTCCGCAGCGGGCTTGCCTGGGCCGGCGCCCCTACCTCCTGTGGCTTGACGGGTTCAGGAGGCGTTCTCAGGTCGACTGCCGACGGGCATAATCAAAGTCGGCCCGGTCGGGTCAGCCGGCCGATGCGCAAACGGGTGGACCAATGGAGTGCCGTTCCCGCCGCTTGCCTTGGAGCGTCATCCCGCTGCTCAGCCTCCTGGCTGGGGACGCGGACGCCAACCCTGCCCTCCTTGAGCGCTACGCCGGCACCTTCTCAGGGTCTGGAACCATCGTGGAAGGACCGAAGGCGGACTCTCATCATGTCCGCTGCCGCTTCACCATTATGCAGCAGGGCGCAACGGGTCTCTCCCTTCAGGGCACGTGCCAGGCCTATCTGATCATCTCACGCTCCATCAGCGCCGATCTCACCTGGGATCCCCGGTCCCGTCGGGTCACCGGCACCTATACGGGCGCACGGGTCGGAACAGCGCGCCTCTCTGGCCGGCAGGCGGGGATGGACTTTGACCTGACGATTGAGTGGCCGAAACCCCTCTACGGCGACACGACGGCCCAGATGAGGGTTGCGAGCCTCGGCCAGGATCGCTTTCGCATTGTGGTCACGGACCGCATTGGAGCGAACGGCCCTGTCCGCGCCACAACCGACCTGACCCTGCTGCGGCGTTGAACGAACGGCAAGAGGCCGACATCTAGCAGTCGCAAGGCACCCATGCCGGTTATGGCAACACGAGCTCAAAATGCGAGCGGTCCATGTCCTTGAAGCCGTGGAACCGGCCGCCCCAGCGGATCGGCACGCCCAGTTCCGCGGCGGCCTTCCCCAGCGCGGCAGCGATCCTGTTCTGCGTCTGCGGATCAAAGAAGACCCGACCTTCGTGGTCGAGCGGCCACAGATCCACTGCGTTTCCCGACTGGTGCGGGCTGTCCTGCGTCCTGGACCAGCCCCAGGCCACCGCCATCCGTTGCAGCCGGTCGTTGCGCCGGCCCGAACCGATCACGAAGCGCAGCCCCGGATTATCCGCCTGCACCTTCCGCACCGCCCTGGCGAGCGTTGGGTTCAGGGTCCGGAGGCGGGCCTCATGATTGCCCACCGGGTTCGGGTTCCAGACGCGGAACATCGCGAGCTGATCCCGCCCGTATTCATCCCTGGCGGGGATCCTTGCGTAAACGCCGCCCGGCCCGTGGTGCAGATCGCCGGAGACCTCCGCGGATGCTGGTGATGCAGCGCGAGGTTCGGGCCGGGCGCCGGCATCCAAGCCGCATGCGAGAAGCGCGATGCCGAGCGCCCAGAGGCGGAGGGAGGGGACAATTCGAGCCATGCGGCCCGAACCGTCGCAGTTCAACGGCGCCAAAGGAAGGCGGGGCCATTCAGTTTCGACGGCGTGGCAGAATGTGATTGGAGCAGGGCTGAGTCCTGCCACCCGCCCACCTCGTCCAGGGTTTTCCGCATCGGGAACTTGGACGCCGGGCATGAGCGGGTCGATGGCTCAAACTGTCAAGGCTCTGTCCCAAGCAATCAAGCATGACCGCCCGGCTGAGGTACTTTGGTCTCATAAGATGTTCGGCTTGCTGCGCGGGGGCGACATCATTGCCAGCCCCGTTCGCAGGCCCGTCTCGGTCGGGCTAGGCCCACTCACACGAACCATCACCCGGAGAACCGCGAGGCGAAAACGATGGTGGCACTCTTGAAGGCGCCCGGAAGCCGGCAGACCCTCTTCGCGGTGGCTTTGCTCGGCCTGTCCCCGTCGGTCAATGCAGCCTTGGCGAACGATCCCACGCCGGTGCAGGCTCAGGAAACCGGTTCGAAGTCGGCCGGGAGCACATCCAAGCAGTCCAGATCCGCCAAGGCACCGGCATGGAAGCCGACGGGAAAGTCCGACGGGGCCGGCAATTTGGTCTACGGGCTCATCAACCAGATCCGAACCCAGAGCGAGGAGCTCTGCGCCCGCTAGGGCAATCCAAGCGACTGCCTGGAGGAGGCCGAGGTCTGCCTGACCATGCGCGACACCGACGACAATCAGGTCAGGCTGTGCCTCAACACCGTTCCCGGGGACAGCGCCGCCGATGGGGGGACAGTGCAGAAGTCGCGGCTGAAACGGTAGCCTCGATGCTCATGGTGCACAATGCGGATCTTCAGGGACTTTGACGAGATCAAAGCGGCGGTCGGAACGGAGGTCGGGGTGAGCGACTGGATTGACGTCACCCAGGAGCGGATCGACCAGTTCGCCCGGGCCACCGGCGACGATCAGTGGATCCATGTCGATGTTGACCGGGCACGGCATGAATTGCCTGTCGGCACCACGATTGCCCATGGCCTGCTCACCCTCAGCTTCGCACCGGTGTTTGTTCGTTCCGTCATGCACCTGGAAGGGGTGACGAACACCCTCAACTATGGGGCGAACCGCATCCGGTACCTGGCGCCGGTGCCGGCGGGCTCGCGGTTGCGGGGGCGCGTCAGCATCGCGGCCGCGCAGGACGCGCCGCGCGATGGCCTGCGCGTCACCTACGGTGTGACCATTGAGATCGAAAACCGCGAACGCCCGGCCTGCATGGCTGAGCTCATTGCCGTGCACTACCGGTAACCGAAGCGCCATGGATCTGGAGGGGCGCAAACGCCGCAGAGGGGCGAACCCTTCAAGCCTTTGGAGGCTGCCATGAAGAAACTCGCAACACTCGCCGCGGCCGCGTTGATCCTGACCGGCAGTGTCGGGACGGCAAACGCACAGTACTGGCGTGGTGGCTATTACGGCGGATACTACCGCCACGGCGGATGGGGTGGCGGTGGCGCTGTCGCGGCCGGGCTGATTGGCGGGGCGATCCTCGGAGGCCTGATCACCGCAGCCGCAACAGCTCCCGCCTACGGGTATGGTTACGGCTATCCGGCCTATGGGTATGGTTATCCTGCCTACGGCCCCTGGCCGGGCTACTATTACCCCCGCCCCGCCTACTACTATCCGCGTCCCGTCTACTATGGTCCGCGCTACTACCCACGCCGGATCTATTACGGTCCTCGTTACTATGGGCCCCGCTACTATGGTGGATACCGGGGCTACTACGGCCCGCGTTACTTCGGGCCACGCGTGGCGTACCGTCGGTAAGGGTGAGGACATGCCGCGCCCGGGAGCGCACGAGCGTGACATCGCTCCCCCGGAGTTTCCAGGAGGGGGGACAGCTGCCTCGTGAGTTCGCGCCAGGAGATGAGGAGACGGCAGTGCGGGCAAGGGACTACTGGGCTACCGAGACGCTGCGCGACGGACGCACGGTCGAAATCCGCGCCCTCAGGCCGGAGGACCGGGCCGGCCTGCTCGCCGCCGTCGGCCGGACCAGCGACCAGTCCCTCTACCGCCGCTTCTTCGGATTCAAACGCGGCTTCACGGATCAGGAGATCGACTTCTACCTCAATGTCGACTTCGTGGGCCACGTCGCCCTGGTCGCGCTGCTGGAGGAGGACGGCCAGCCGGTGATCGTCGGCGGGAGCCGCTACGTCGTGGCGCAACCGGGCCAGGCCGAGGTGGCCTTCGCCGTGGATGATGCCCACCAGGGCAAGGGCATTGGCACAGCCCTCATGCGTCACCTCGCGACCCTTGCCCGTGACGCCGGGCTCACGGAGCTGGTCGCCGAAGTCCTGCCGGAGAACACCGCGATGCTGAAGGTGTTCGAGACCAGCGGGCTCGGGATCGGGACGCGGCGGGAGCCGGACGCCACCCATGTCGTGCTTCAACTGGCGTGACCCGGACCGGCCCATTGCGGCGCCCATCGTCCTTGGCCCCCATGGTGGCCGTCCCCAAAGTGGCAAACGCTTGTCCCAAGCCATCAAGTGCGCTGTCGATGTGGGCCGTAGGTTGGCGGCCCGCCGTGCCGTGGTACACCCAGTGTCGGGGTCGCGGGCGTCGGGAATCCACCCCGGCATCCCCATGAACCATGGCGGCCCGAGTGCCCAACGTCGGCCGACGCTGACGAGCCGGTGGTTTGGCGTCTTATTCGGCGGGGGCAGCGCCACCAGCCCGGGACCAGCGCGCGATCCAGAGCACCACCAGGATCAGCAATGTTCCCGCACAGGCGGCGACGATGTCCCGCAGCGAGATCGTGACCGCATCGAGCTCTGGGAAGAGGCCCAAAAGGCGGAAGAGGAGACGGCCGACGAAAGCCCCGACCAGCCCCATGCCGAGGTTCTGCAAGAAGCCGAAGCCCCGGCGCTTCCACGTGACGATGAGCCCGGCGATGCTTCCGCCGATCAGTCCCACGATCATCCAGACGATGACCTGCGCAAGGGACGGCATCATGGATCCCTCCTCGGAATGGCCTCTCACTCGGCCGGCGCCGGCGGCGTGACGCCGGTGACCTGGGCCGACGGTTCCTCGCCCCGGAGCGGGATTATTCAGTAGCTCTCCACCACGGTGCTACGCGCCCATCCCCCCGGCGTGCGGCACGAGCATCCGGCTCCAACCGGCGCCGCATTGGTCAGGGCGCAGGTCAGAACCGAGGTGGCACAGTATCCACCAGCGGCCGACGCGACCGGCGTTTGATAGGCGGAGTACGGATAATTGTAATACGGATACCGGCCATAGTAGGGATAGCGTCCGCCATAGTAGCCGCGGTAGCACGGAGTGCGCCCGCCGTAATAGCCAGCCGTGCGGTAGCCGGAGCGGCCACCTGAAGTGTTGATCGCAGCCCGACGAAAGCCGGGCCTGGCGGCAACCGCCCGCCCTCGGGAGCCACCCACGCCACCGCGTGGGATGTACATCCTGGAGCCTCCACCAAAGCCGCCGCCCCGGAGGCCTGCGCCTCCGCCGAATCCGCCCCCGCCGATGCGGGCGCCACCGCCGCCACGGCCGCCGCGTTGGGCCTCGGCCACATCCGGAATCAGAAGAGCGCTCGCTGCGAGAGCGCCGAGAGCCAGGAGAAGCCTTTTCATCGCCATCCCCCTCATATGAGGCGTGTGGTGTCAAGAGTGGTGCGCAGCGACTGGATCGCTTGCAGACGATGTCAGGATCGGCCTCGCGGTCAGCTGCGGAACAAGTCCACATCACCTCATATCCGGTCGGCTCGCCAGGAGCCTGCACCCATATCCCGCATGCACGGGTCAGTCTACGAGGCCAGGAGGGATGGAACCCATCTTTTGGACGGCATCACAGCCCTGGGGGGCATACGGTCCACATCCATCCTGCTTCGTCGCAAGCGGCAGGAGCCGCTTCGCGTCGAACTCTGGGCTAACTCTTGATGACCGCTCCCTCCGGCACCAGCCCCTGGGTCACATAGCGCCACAGGGTGACCATCAACTTACGGGCGAGCGCCACGATCATCGTGCGGCGGATGCGCCCCTTGCCGGCGTCGACGCGCTCTTGAAACCAGCGCGCCAGACCGCTCTCCGGTTGGTGCCGCAGCCACAGCCAGGCCAGCTCAATCGCGGTGCGGCGGGCACGGGGGTTGCCCGATCGCTGAAGGCCTTGATCGCGGCTGACCGAGCCACTGTTCCAGAGGCTGGAGGCCAGGCCGAGATAGCCGGCGATCTCGCGCCGGTTCTGAAAGCGGCGAAAGAAGACCTCGTCGGCCAGGAATGCTGGCGCTGGTCAGGCCGATGCCGCGCAGCCGGCTCAGCTGGGTGGCACCGGTGGCCGCTGTCTCAGCGGCTTGAACCTGTTCGGCCTCAACCTCCGCAATCATGGCGATCACTTGCCACAGGCGACGGCACTCCCGCTCGATCTCGGCTGTCAGGCAGGGCGTGAGAGCCCGCCCGTCGGCCGTTCGCAGTTCGGCCAGCCGCTCGCGCCAATCGCGCCGCGCGGGCGCAAAGTCGCGGATGCCTTGGGTCTTGGTTGTGTAAAAACGCTGACGTGTCGCTCGCTGAAGCAAGTTTATGTCTTGGAAGACCGCGTAGGCCGGAGATTCCACGGCTTATGGGGCGACTGTTGTACAAATAGTTCGTCGAGCTCGGACCTATTCGCGTTTTGACACACCCAGGGTCATCAGCAATCCCTTGATCCGGCTCGCATGCTGACCCCGCTCGTTGACGAGCCGGGCCCGTTCCCGGCTGCGGCGGCGCTCATCCTCGTGTTCCGGGCTAGGGACCCGTACCACGCGGCAAACCCGCGGCTCCCCACGCTCGAGGGCTATCAGCGTCCGCAGCAGCGCCGCAGCATCGAGCCGGTCTGTTTTGGCGCGGCGTGACCGGCGGTCGACCAGGATACTGGCTGCATCCAAGACCCGGTTGTCGATGCCCGACGCACACAAGAGGCGGTGCAGCCAGAACCCATCATAGCCGGCCTCGTAACAGGACATCACGCGCACCGAACACGCCAGGGCGGTTTGCGCCTGATCGCGCTTGCGTGCGATCAGCGTGAGCAACTCCTGCACGTCGCCACTGGCCAGGCGATGCAGGCTGACCTTGTCAGCCGCAGGCGAGTGCAGCGCGCCAGCCAGGTCGCCTTGCTCAATTCCAGGGCCACGAAAAGTGTGGCAGGCTTCTCGCTGACGGGCGGCGGAGCAACGGATGAGAGGTCCATGGGGCGTCTCCAGGGTTCGGATGTCGGACCCCGAAACCCTACCCGAGTTCCGCTGTCCGTCGCCTCATAGGAACTTTCGCCGCCAGGTGCACGGCATGGCACAAGGCAGGCTGTCATACCGTCCATTGTGATCCTGTTGGGGAGACATGCTTGATCGTCTGGGACAAGCGCTTGGCACTTTGTGACGTACGAACCACGTGATGATCTCGCATCCGTTCCCATTCCCTCTCCGGCAGTCACCGTCCTCCACGCCCGCAGATGTGATGCCGTCAGGTAGCGATCCTGGTCAGGCGAACATCGATTTCGTGTATGATGACATTGGCGACAACCTGCTGGCCCCATGCCCCGGAGGTGCCCCATGACCCTGTTCCAGGACCGCGAGCAAGCCTTCGAGCAGATATTCGTGCATGACGAGGAGGCGCGCTTCAGGGCGCTGGCGCGGCGCAACAAGCTGCTGGGGCAGTGGGCCGCCACCCAACTCGGCCTCACCGGCGCCAAGGCCGACGAGTACGTCGCCGAGATTGCCAGGAGCGTGGTGGCGCGAGTCGTCGACGAGAATGTCGTCGAGACGCTCCAGGCCGATTTCGCAGCCCATGGCGTCAGCCAGTCCGCAGACCAGATCCGGCAGAAGATGGCGGAGCTGATGGCGGCGGCGGTCACCCAGGTCCGCTCAAGCGCCTGGTAAGGTTTTCAGCGCGATCTGCCTGCCGCGAGCCGCCAGTGCCGAACCGCTTGGTCTCAGTCAGCTGACACCTCTTGGACCACCGTCTTGCGGGAGGCTGTCAGCGTCCGGTCCCGCCGCCGCCGTTCACGGACCTGGTGCAGATGGTCATCAGCTTGGTCATCTCGGAATTGTAGTCGTGGAGGGTTTCCTCCATCCAGCGCGACTGGATGGCCGTCACGTCCGCGGGGTTCCGGCAGCCCATCATCTCGCGGGTGGTCTCCGCGTCCTTCTCCAGGCGCATCGACACGAAGCTCATCATTTCGCGCTGGCATTCGGCGGCCGCGGTGAACCAGGTTTCCGCGGCGTTCGCCAGGGCGCGACCGCTGTCGCCTGACATGGAAAATACGGCCCCGCTTCGCAGCGTGTCCGATGTTCCTGAACTCTTCGGCATGGTGGCCATGGACCGTCCTCCTTGAACAAAATCCTTCTTCACCCTGAACGATGCCCCCTCGCCTGCTCCGGGCGGGCAAAGACCGCTTCTATCGATCTCAGTGCCCGCCGAGCACGAGGGTCTGGATCGGGTACACCAGCGCCTGGATGCGCAGGATCAGGGCATGCACGAGCCCGACGGCATCCACCGCGTGGAGAACGATCCCCCGCATCGTGCCGGTCTCCGGGGCGATGATTTCGTCGTGATGGCTGGTATAGGCATTGACGATGCAGCTGCTGCCAGGGGTGACGCCGTCGAAGCCGCCCTCGTAGAGCGGCTCAAGAAAGGCCATGACGGTTCCGGGCCGCGTCACCTGCTGGGCTTCGAGCAACTGCTCGCCGCCGCGGAACTGACCGGCGGCGATGTAGTCCTGCACCCCGGTGACCACCATCGGAATGATCGTCCACGGCTTCGACGCGCAGGTGGCTTCGGCCACCATCCCGACCGTCAGTGCCTGGGACTCAACCTGCCCGAAGCCGGCCTGCAGGCGTCCCCGTCCTGCACCCTCGGGAATCAGGACCCCGGCCGGGCGCATGAGCGGGTTGACGACATCGCCCACCCGCAGCGTGAACTGCTCGACCCGCCCATCCACGCCGGCCCGGACGACGGTCTTGGACAGGTCCACCTCGGCCTGGGCCAACTCGGCCTCGGCGCTGGCCTTCTGGGCGGGGAGCAGCGTGGAGAGCTGCGCCTCGGCCTGCTGCTTGGCGGCGGTGGCGGCATCGATGGTGCCCTGGCGGCCCTGCACGGCGACCTGCAGCTTCTCGATATCCCGCGTGGCCACGGCGCCCGGATTGCGGCGGTAGATCTCCTGCTTGGTCTCCAGCTCATCCACCGCCTGCTGGTGGGCGCTCCGCGCCTCCACGATCCTGCCCTCGGCCGCCTGGATGTCGGTGCGCGCCACCACCATGGCGGCATCGGTTTCGGCGATCTTACGGCGGGCGGTCTCCGCGGCCGCCTCCTGCTTCGAGTTGTCGAGGCGGAAGATCGGCGCGCCCTGCTTGACCGGGCCGCTCACGCCGTCGACATAGACTTCCGCGACGCGCCCGTTGGTCTCGGGCAGGATCGGGACGGTGCGGAAATACGCCGTGGCGTTCGTGGTCGCCGGGTGGTTGTAGAAGACCACCGTGATCAGCCCGATGGTGAGCATGAGGCAGGTGACGATGCCCCAACGCAGCTCGAACCAGACCGAGTAGAGGGTGATCTCCTTGCCGATCCGTTTGCCCTGGCCATAGCGGCGGTAGAGATAATCCGGCAAAATCGTCAGCATGGAGCAGAGAAGAAGCTCAAGCATGGATCAGCTCCCTGTGTTGACCGGAGAGATCTGCGGTTTGGGACGGGATGGCATCCGGGCGGGGGTGATGGTCTTCGGCACATCGATTGTTGCTTCAGCGGCCGCTTCGTCGGCCGCTTCCCTCGCCCGCTCGGCCGGCGGGCCGTGGGCGCCAATCTCGTCCGGCTCCTGGGCTGCGCCCTCCCCGGGCCTTAGGCCGGCGATCTTTTCCAGGGCTCCGGCCATCCTTCGCAATGGGCTTCCAAAGTCGGGAATGTCGATCAGGGCGAGCAGCAGGCCGGCGACCCAGAAGATGTGCATATGAGTGAACAGGGCCAGCAGGCCCAGCACGGCGACGATCTCGAACTGCAGCTTGTGGGATTTGTGCGCCATGCGTTCGGGCAAGGTGTGCAGCCGCAGGAACAGGAGCCCCACCGCCAGCACCGCGAGCACCAGAAACACCGCCACGACCACCATGAGGACGTCGGTCCCGCCGGGTGCGGTGATGAAGATCGGCAGATGGTGGGGGGCGACCGGGTTGAGTGATGCGGTCATACGGTCTCTCCCATGGACGGTGTGGCGGTGGCTTTGGACTCAGCCTTCGAGAGTGTTGGATTGGACAGTTCAGAGGAAATGACCAGGTCGGCCTCGGTGGCGCTGACGACCTCCTCGACCGTAACGCCATCCTGCGTCTCCAGAAGAGTCGCGCGGCCGCCCGGGAAGCCGATCACCGCGAGCTCCGTGACGACGAGGTCCACCGGCCGGTCCGACGTGAGCGGCAGCGAGCACTCCCGGACGATCTTCGGGCGGCCCTTGGCGGTGTGCTGCATGGCGACGATGACGCGCTTGGCGCCTGCCACCAGGTCCATGGCGCCGCCCATGCCCGGCACCATCTTGCCGGGCACCATCCAGTTCGCGAGCCTTCCATGCTCATCGACCTGCAGGCCGCCGAGCACCGTGAGATCGAGATGGCCGCCGCGGATCAGGCCGAACGACATCGCGCTGTCGAAGGTGGACGCGCCTGGCAGCGCCGTGACCGGCTTGCCTCCAGCATCCGTGAGCCACGGCAGTGCCATGCCGGGATCGGCCACTGGCCCGGTGCCGATGAGGCCATTCTCCGACTGGAAGAAGACGTGCATCCCCTTGGGGACGAAGTTGGCCACGAGAGTGGGAATGCCGATGCCGAGATTGACCAGCATTCCATCCCGCAGCTCCTGCGCGATGCGTTTGGCGATGAGGGATTGCGCGTCCATGGTTCAGCCTTTCGCAATGAGGTAGTCGACGACCGGAGCCGGCGTCATGACGTGGTCCGGTGAGACGACGCCCACCGGCACAATGTTCTCCGCCTGAACCACGACGGTCTCTGCGGCCATGGCCATCAGCGGGTTGAAGTTGCGGGCGGTGAGGACATACCCGAGATTGCCGAGATAATCGGCGATGAAGGCATGCACGAGGGCGAAGTCAGCCCGCAGGGCGGGCTCGAGCAGGTAGTCGCGGCCATTGACTGCGATCTTTTGCTTGCCCTCCTCGACGAGGGTGCCGACACCTGTCGGAGTCAGGATGCCACCGAGCCCGAAGCCGCCGGCGCGGATGCGCTCGGCGAGCGTGCCCTGCGGGACAAGGTCCACCTGCAGGCTGCCGGCGAGCATCTGCTGCTGCGTCTCGGGATTGAGGCCGATATGGCTCACGATCACCCGTCGCAGCAGTTTCCCCGTGATCAGCTTGCCGATGCCGACGCCTGGTGCCGCCGTGTCGTTGGCGATGACGGTCAGATCACCTTTCTGCTGCCGCACCAGCTCGTCCACCATCGGCTCCGGCGTGCCGACACCCATGAAGCCGCCGATCATCAGGGTGGCGCCTGCGGGGATCATCGCGATAGCGTCTTGAAGGCTAATGGTCTTCATCATCGATCTCCTCACTGTGCGGTCCAGCCACCATCGACCGGCAGGGCGGCGCCGCGGATCTGTGCCGCCGCGTCGATGCAGAGGAACGCGGCCAGTGCCCCGATTTGCTCCGGGGTGGCGAATTCGAGCGAGGGCTGCTTCTCGCCGAGCAGCCGTGCCCGTGCGTCATTTCCGCTGACTCTTTCCGCAGCGGCAATGTCATCGATCTGCTTCTGCACCAGGGGCGTCAGCACCCAGCCCGGGCAGATGGCGTTGCAGGTCACGCCGGTGGTCGCCGTTTCGAGCGCGACCACCTTGGTCAGCCCGAGCACCCCGTGCTTGGCCGCGACGTAGGCGGCCTTGTGCGTCGACGCGACGAGCCCGTGCGCCGAGGCGATGTTGATGATCCCCCCAGCCACGGCTCTCCATCTGGGGGAGCACCGCCTGTGTGGCGCAGAAGGCAGCCGTGAGATTGATGGCGAGGATCGCGTTCCACCGCTCCATCGGGAACTCGCGGACTGGCGCCGTGTGCTGGATGCCCGCGTTGTTGACGAGGATGTCTACCCCGCCGAGGTCACGCGTCGCCTGCTCGATCATCCCATTGATCTCTTCCGGCCTCGCCATGTCGGCGGCGCTGTAGGACACCAACACGCCATGCGCGTCGGCGAGGGATGAGCGGACCCGGTCGATCTCTGCCGGGTCGCCGAACCCGTTCAACAGCACGTCGGCGCCTTGTGCCGCGAGGGCTCCGGCGATTCCGAGGCCGATGCCGCTGGTCGAGCCGGTCACGACGGCCGCCCGGCCCTTGAGCATCCCGGACGCGAACGGCTGGGTGGGCTTTGTTGATGCGGAAACGTCCATGGGCTCCCTCCTGTGAGGTTACCGATCACATCCGCTGCAGACACTGCGCAGGGTGCGGTCCAGCCGACGATCCATCTCGCGCAGCTTTTCGTCGGCCTCCGCCTCGCGCTTCTCCGCGGCGCCCTGCCCGTCTTCCTGCTGCTGAACGGACGAAGGCGTCGGCTGCCGGAGCATCGGCCGGTCAGGGGACGCGGGCTGCTGATCCGGCGCCTGGGCCCATGCGGCGCCTGCCAGAAGAAGGGCAAGCGTCACGCCGCCGATGTGCTTTTGCAGCGGCAAGAGACTGGAAGTCATTGTGACCTCCCTTGGTTTATCTGCTCATGCGTGGGGCTAACCTC
Organism: Microvirga sp. HBU67558; assembly: GCF_018069605.1. NCBI lineage: Bacteria > Pseudomonadati > Pseudomonadota > Alphaproteobacteria > Hyphomicrobiales > Methylobacteriaceae > Microvirga > Microvirga sp. HBU67558. The sequence continues at coordinate 55,911 of NZ_JAGPUP010000545.1, forward strand.
ACGCCATGATACTGAGCCCACCATCGACGTAGGTCGTCGTTCCGGTCAGCCGCCGGGCGAACGGCGTGGTCAGGTAGGCCGCCGTCAGGCCCACGTCGTCGATGTCGACCAGCTCGCCGATGGGCGCCCGCTCGATAGCCTCGGTGAGCAGGACGTCGAAGTCCTTCAGGCCGGAGGCCGCCCGGGTCTTCAGGGGCCCGGGTGAGACAGCATGCACCCGGATGTGCTTGTCGCCCAGCTCGTAGGCGAGATAGCGGACGGCGCTCTCCAGCGCCGCCTTCACGGGGCCCATAAGGTTGTAGTTCGGCACCACCTTGTTGGCGCCGTGATAGCTCATTGCCAGAAGCGTGCCGCCCTCAGGCATCAGGGGCTCGGCCAGCCGCGCCATGCGGATGAAGGAGTGGCAGGAGATGTCCATCGCCACCTTGAACCCTTCGGCGGAGCTGTCGACGAGCCGACCCTGCAGGTCCTCCTTCGGGGCGAACGCGATGGAATGGAGCGCGATGTCGAGGCTGCCCCAGGTCCCGCGGATCTGTTCGAAGACAGCCTCAAGCTGGCCGTCCTGAGCCACGTCACAGGGTGCAAAGACCGAGGCCCCGAGCTCCTTGGCAAGGGGCTCGACATACGGTCGGGCCTTCTCGTTGAGGTAGGTGACCGCGAGGTCGGCCCCGAGTTGGCGGAAGACCCGGGCACAGCCATAGGCGATGGAGTGCTCGTTGGCGATGCCAATGACGAGCGCCCGCTTGCCGTGCAGGATCTTCGACTGGATGGCAGCTTTGGTCAGGTTGGTTGGTTGGTCGTTCATGGTCTTGCCCTCGTGCGTCGGGCGTCGCGGGCCCGATGAGCGGTGCCCGGCCTCGCGACCGCTTCCGGATGGCCCTTCGCCGGTTCTTCCACCAGCGTCACCGTGATCGGCTCGCCTTTCGCTTTGTGGTCAGCATCGTCTTCGGAGAGGAGGCGCCTGATCTCCGCCAGCAAAGTGGTCTGCTTGTCGTTGGCCTCGATCCGGCCCTCCAGGCGGTCAAGCAGATCGAGCAGCCGGCGCCGGTCCGCGGACGTGCGCAGAAGCTTCGGCAGCGCCAGGAGCGCCTTCACCGGTTCGTAGTCGACGATGTAGGACTGCTCCCGGATGATCTCGCGGGCTTCCTCCGCCGGCATGTCGAGGAGGCCGATATCCTTGCCGACGAGGTCCCGCGCCCGCTTCATGGCCGAGAGCCGGCGCCGGCCGGTGCCGGCCTTCATCAGCAGGAGCGCCGCACGGACGATAGCCGCGGTCCGGGTTCCCTCCTCGATACGGGACAGCGCCTCCTTCACGAGAGGGGTATCCCGGACGTCGATGGGTTCCTCCGGGACGGCTGCCCGCTCCTCGACGGCCATGCCGATGCCGGCCGGGCCATAGGTGCGGAAGAAGGTGTTCTCAACCGCCGCGTCGCGCAGGTCGCGATAGAGATCCAACGAAGCGGACGTCATGGCGGCCGTCCAGCGCTCCATCATGGCCATCGGGCCGTCATTGTCGCGGGGTGCCCGGTTCGCCCTGGCCATATCGGCCATGCCCTTGAGCGGCCACAGGAACGGGTTGAGGTCAGACACTGCCCAGCGCTGCGCCCGTTGCGGGTGCATCGCCCGCCTCATGGCCGCCCCGGTGGGGGTCACCACGGCCGATACGGCAGGATGAACGAACGTTTCGTAGCCGGAGACAAGTGCCTCGGAGACGGTCTCGACGGCCTTGAACGGCGCCTCATCCTTGCGGCCATACTTCTGCAGGACGCGAAGATCCTCGACCCGGCGCTCGGTCAGCATCACGTCGTAGCGCACACTGCCGTTCGCCTTCTGCTCCTCGACCTGCATACCATAGAGGCCAGGTGGCAGGTGTTCGATGTATTCGATCAGGTCGACGATCTGGCTGTGCTCGCGCTTGGCGACCGCACCTGAGACGAAGATGCCGAGATGGCCGACGCTCTTGTGCATCAAGCCCACGATCACCTGCCCGTTCGCCTTAAGGGCCTCCGTCGTCGGATAGAGGTCGGCGACCCAGTTGAACGCTTGTTGCGGCGGCGTGATGTTGTCGCCCAGCGACGCGAACAGGATGATCGGCGACTGGATCGCCCGCAGGTCGAAGGCGCGCCCCTCGGACCATTCGGCGTCGCCATCAGCGAGGTTGTTGCCGACGAACAGGTTCTCGACGATCCACTTGATCTCCTGCCGGTCCATCAGGAAGAAGCCGCCCCACCAGCGCTCGAACTCAAGGAAGCGCCCCGGCTCGGTGTCGATCTTGGAGAACAGCGTGTAGTACTTGTCGAAGTAGGTGTTGGCGGGATTGAGATACTCGAAGTTCTCGACCAGGTGGGCCCCGTCGAACGTGCCGGCGCCAAGATCGCTGGCGAGGAGCGCCGGCCAGGTGCCGCCGAGCATGCCGCCGGCGTAGCGCATCGGGTTCTCGCCGTCGTTGCCGGCCCAATAGGACATCGGCGCGCCATTGATCACGATGGGACCGACGAGGTCCGGTTCGAGCGCGCCGACCAGCATCGAGGCCCATCCCCCCTGGCAGTTGCCGATCACGACCGGCTTGCGGGTCTTCGGATGGCGTTCGCCGACAATGCGCAGGAACTCGGCCTCGGCGCGCGAGACATCCGCGAGGGTCTGCCCAGGCACCGGCTCCGGGAAGAAGATGACGAAGTAGACCGGATGCCCGGCCTTGAGCGCCACCCCGACCTGCGAGTCCTGCTTGAAGCCGCCGATGCCCGGCCCATGGCCGGCCCGCGGGTCGATGACGACGAAGGGGCGGCGCTCCGGGGCGGTTTGGACGCCGTCCGGCGGGAGGACGCGCACGAGGGCATAGTTGGCAGGCCGCTCGAAGGTGCGGGCGTCCGCGACCATCTCCCACTCGAAGTCGAGCAGCGGCGGCTTGCCGGCCTTCTCATGCTCGATCCAGTTGTTGCCGCGCTGGCGCAGGGTGTCCCAGAACAGGATCGAGCGCTGCGTGAAGTCGAGCCAGTAAGCACTTGCATCGCGCCAAAGATCCAAGGGCGATGCTGCGCGACCCGCCACCTCCCTCATGGGCTCGCTCGCAGCCTTCGCCGCTTCCAGGTAACGCTGCACCGCCTTGGCGTAGCGCTCCTGGTAGACCTCCACGACCTTCGTCTGCACGCGGCCGAGTTCGGTCAGCCTCTCCTCCAGCCCACGCTGGTCGGTATCGGTCGTCGGTTCGTTTCGCGGCATTGGAGCCATCCTCGGCTGCAAGGTTGGTCTTACTGCTTGGTGTCGCCCCACTTGAGGAAGAAGCCGACGTCGCCCGGCAGCCCACCGGGCCACTCGATGATGAGCGCGCTCAGCCTGAAGCCTGCGGACCGGAGCTGGTCGCGCCACAGCTCGTAGGCCTGGCGCGGGCGCCCGGTGAGGGTGTCGGGCCACGCCGGATCCGAGTTGTTGATCGCGCGGCCATGATCCGTGCACAGCGCGTTGGGGAAGCGCATCACCATCAGCTCGGTCTGGCCGCGCTCCGCCGCCGCCCGCAGCTTCGACTTCAGCGGCTGCAGGATCTCCTGCAGGCGCTCGGGCGTCAGGTCGATGGGCTCGGCCATCCGCTTGATCAGATCGTGGCGCGCCTTCTCGGCGCGGTCCATGCCATCGACCGACTTCATGGCTTTCGCCATCTGCATCTCGGTCATGTAGCTCCGCAGATCGGCGGCCGACATGAACGTCTCGTCCGCAAGCTCCTGCTGCGCTTTTTCGTCAGGCTTGGTCTTCAAGGCTTCCATGACATCAGTCTCCTTGGTCAGGATGCAAGTTTGGCCGGCATGGCGCCGAGCACGCTGCGCGTCTGCCGGGCAATCACGAGCTCTTCGTTGGTGGGAATGACCCACGCCGTGGGTCCGGATCCGGCAGAGATCCGTGGGCCGCCGCTGCGGTTGGCCGCCTCATCGAGGTGGAGCCCGGCCCATCTCAGGCCGCTGATCACCTCGGATCGGGTCGCCACGTCGTTCTCGCCGATGCCCGCGGTGAAGACGAGGCCGTCCAGGCCGCTCAGCGCCGCCACGAGCGAGCCGATCTCGCGGGTGATGCGGTACACGAACAGGTCGATGGCGCGCCTGGCGTTCGGATCGCTCGCCGCCTTGGAGCGCAGCACCCGCATGTCGTTCGAGAGGCCGGACACCCCAAGCAGCCCGGACTTCTTGTACAGCACGCTCTCGGCCTCCTCCGGGCTGAGCCTCATCTCCCGTAGCATGAAGAAGATCACCCCGGCATCGACGGCGCCGCAGCGGGTGCCCATCGGCAGGCCATCGAGGGCGGAGAAGCCCATCGTCGTCGCCGTGCTGACGCCGCCATTGAGGGCGCACAGGCTCGCACCGTTGCCGAGGTGAGCGACAATCACCCGCCCCTTCGCGAGCTGCGGGTCGTAGTCCTTCAGCACCGACGCGACGTAATCATAGGAGAGACCGTGGAAGCCGTAGCGCCGCACGCCGCGCTCGCGCATCTCGCGCGGCAGGGCGAACAGGGTGGCAATGTCGGACTGCGTCTGGTGAAAGGCGGTGTCGAAGCAGGCGACCTGTGGCATCCCCGGCAGGCGGCGGCGCACGATCCGGATCGGTTCCAAATTGTGGGGCTGGTGCAAGGGTGCGAGCGGCACCAGCGCCTCAAGCCTCTGGACCACGGAGTCGTCGACCAGCACCGGGCTGGAGAAGGCTTCGCCGCCATGAACCACCCGGTGCCCGATGGCGACGGGCTTGCGCTCCTCCCGAAACTGGCTCAGCCACGAGACGAGGTGCATCAGCGCCTCCTCGTGCCCGATCCGATCACCCGAGCTCCAGGTCATCTCATCCAGGAGTTTTCCATCGGCGTCCTTGACGATGAAATGCGCGGAGCCCCCCAGGCCTTCGTAAAGCCCTTTCCAGATGAGCCGCGGTTCCCCGCCGTGGACCATGTCGTAGACCTGGAACTTGAGGCTCGACGAGCCGGCGTTGAGAACGATGAGGACGGGGATCATGGCTCAGACCTCCGGCATGGAAAGCTGCTTGCGCTGCGCGTCCGCGACCAGCGAGGCGACCGCGCAGGAGGCCAGTCGGGTGATCGTCGAGTCGGCCCGGCTGGTGAGGATGACCGGCACGCGGGCGCCGAGCACGATGCCGGCGGCATCCGCGTCGGCCAGGAAGGTCAGGCTCTTAGCCAGCATATTGCCGGCCTCCAGGTCCGGAACCACCAGGACATTGGCCTGCCCTGCGACGGGGGACTGGATCTTCTTGATCTTGGCGGCGCCGAGGTCGATGGCGTTGTCGAGCGCGAGCGGGCCGTCGAGAATGCCGCCCGTGATCTGGCCGCGGTCGGACATCTTGCACAGCGCCGCAGCCTCGATGGTCGACGGTACCTTCGGATTCACGGTCTCCATCGCCGACAGGATCGCCACGCGCACGGGATCGACGCGGAGCGCTTTTGCGAGGTCGATGGCGTTCTGGACGATGTGGATCTTGTCCTCCAGGGTCGGCGCGATATTCACCGCCGCGTCGGTGATGATCAGCGCCGTGTCGTGGTCGGGAACGTCCATGACGAAGCAGTGGCTGATCCGGCGAGCCGTGCGCAGGCCGCCCTCCCGGCGAACCACGGCCGCCATGATCTCGTCCGTGTGCAGGCTGCCCTTCATCAGCGCCTCGGCTTCGCCGGACCGTACGAGGTTGACGGCCTCCTCCGCGGCCGCGTGACTGTGCCGGGCCTCGACGAACCGAACGGCAGACAAGTCTTTGCCGAGCGCCTGCGCGGCGGCTGTGATCCTGGCCTGCGGCCCGACGAGGATCGGCTCGATCAGGCCGAGCCCCGCCGCCTCGAACACCGCCCCCAGGGAGGCCGCATCGCAGGGGTGCGCCACAGCCACCTTCAACTTTGGCAGGGACTGGGCTGTTGCTACGAGCCGGTCGTACTTGTCGTGCCGCCGCTGATCCTGAGACACACCTTGGGCTGTAACTGCAACCGTCATGACTGCCTCCCTGTTGTGCACGCGATGGGTTGGCGCCGTTGGCTGCCAGAAGGGGGCCGCGGAAGCGGGACATGCGCCCGGGTCCGCAGCCGCTCGGCCTGATTGCCGGAGCCAGTATGATCCCTTCCAACCTTGCTGCTTGACCCCTTGGGCCATTGCATTGACAGTTTTGGACTGCCGGGGTGCCAGCCGTGTGTCCAACGAGCGGGAACCCCGTCTCGGCCGTCCCGGAAGACCTTTACCGCCCGCCTCCCGCCACCGGCCAGGTGGCCATGTCAGGCAGATTGTCCGACCGGCTTGGGCGTCGGCCAGAGGCCGCACGGAGACGGCGCGGGTTGCGACGCCGCCACGCTTCCCGTCCCCCGAGATGATCGTTGCGCCACGCCGACGGGGTCTGCCCGGACCAGCGCCGGAAGGCGCGCGTGAAGGCGCTCAGCTCGGAGTATCGCAGGACCGCCGCGATCTGGCCCAGCTCCATGTCGGTGTTGGCCAGCAGCTCGCACGCGATCTCGAAGCGGGTTTCGTTGGCCACTTGCCGGAACGAAAGGCCTTCGGCGTTCAGGTGCCGGTTCATGGTGCGGCGGTGCATCGAGAACAGGCGGGCGACGCTGTCCGCATAGCAGGTGTCCCTCAGCAGTTCGGTCCGCAGCACCCGGCGCAGATCCTGGGCCAGAAGTCCGATGTCATCGGCCGGATGCGGGTCGTCTGGCCGGTGGGCGAATGCCATCTCCATTGCTCCCTCTCCTTTCCGGCAATCTAGCGGGCCCAAGCATATCCACTCCGGAGCCGCCCGCCTGAGCGTCCGTGTTGAGGGGCGGTCGGAACAGCACTGTCTACGGGCAGCGGTAGACGATCTGGCCGTACGAATTCACAACCTGCCGGCAGCCGGGGGCAGCGTAATAGTACGTCCCTGCTGCCGCAGCCCCGGCGGCTGCTCCATAGGCAACGGAACGACGGGTGGTTCGGCGGGCCACGCCGGCATAGCTCATCGGCGTTGCCGGCCTCCCGATCCTTGCCTCCGCCTGACTGATGAACGAGCCGAACGGCGCTGGCCCGTTACCGCTCCAGAACAGGGCCGCTCCGGCAGCCAACACCGTGAGGGCCGCAAGGCCTGCGGATTTGAGCGTGCTCATTTGGTGCCTCCGGGAACGATGCCCTCTGGGATTTCATCGATGTCCTTGAGGACAGCAATCGTCACGCCGCTGGAGCCGTCCGGCGGCTTGAACGCAAAGGCGTCCAATGCCGGGCTGACGCCGGTCTTCCAGTCCCTGAGCCGCAGCGTGTACTGGGGCGCGGCGCCGACCGCCTTGCTGGTGATGACGTATTTGCGCGGCACCGGGCGTTCGCCGACCTCGACCCAGATCTGCCAATCGGTGTCGAGGTTGCGGAAGGCGAGATGCTCGCACTCGATGCCCTCGACGACGCCGCGGCCGATATGCTTGGCCTCAAGCACCCCCGCCATCAGCTCGTCGTAGGGCTTCGACAGCAGGAGATCGGCTCCCGGTAGTTCGAGCGAGGCCTCGTTGCGGAGCCTGTCGACAGCCTCATCGAAGGAAGTGGATCCGGTCACCTGGGCGAACCGGTTGCCGCCACGGTCATAGACCGTCACGTTGGAACCATCCGAGATGAGCTCGACATCAGCGTAGCCACCGGTGCGGCTGATGCGGAACCTGTTCGGGCGGCTCAAGGCGACGTCGCCCGAGGCGCTGAACTGGATCTTCTCGACCGCCGGGGTCACCACCTCGATGTCGGCATCATATTTCAGCGCCAGGTTCTCCTGGCGGCTGACGTAGTCGGCCATGGTTTTCAGGATTTTCTGAGCCTCCCCGTCCTCGGCCCCTGTGGCAGGCACAGAAGCGCCTGTGATAGCCATAGCAGCGAGAAGACAGAGAGCCGCCCTCGTGGGCGCGGCACCCTGAGATCGAAAGATAACGTGCTTCATTGTCGGTGCCTCCTTGGTCCGCCTCCCGCACCTCAGTCGGCCGTCAGCACGGAGACTGCGCAGATGCCCCCGGATCATTCGCCATCTTTGGGATCAGCGTAGACCAATCGCGGCGGCGTGCTTGACCGGTGAGGACAATCCGTTGACAGTTTTGCTCGCGAAGGACGGGAAACCCGCAAACGGTCTTGGGCTTGCCGGGACGTCCTGGTCCATTCGGATCCGGCGACACCATCGAATGACGGTGCTGTCGTCGGGCGACGGGAAGCAGGGCTCAGATTCTGCTCGTCCTCGCCTCCATAAAAAAGCTCCCTCACCGGTGATGGGAGGGAGCAGGCGTTGGAGGTTTCATGAAGAAGGTTGCCTTATGTCTCACGCGGCAACAATCCCTCTTATCGTCCCGGAGCATGGCGAATTCGCGCTGACCCGGCATCAGCCTTGGTTCTTTGCGGTCCAACGCCCCGAACAGGTGATCCGCCCTGTAATGATCAAGGCGCCGGAACCCTACCACCCCTTCAACTCCCCGGTGATGTCGGGCCGCCCTCTCGGACGTTGAACGCTGACCCGAACGCGTCCGCTTTGCTCCAGTCCGCCGGTGACCTTTCCCCCTGCCTGTCGCGAGGCATTGCGGGCAACCCCGTTCTCAACCAGGATTGTGTAACGATGCGTCCTGTGACAGGAACCCATCTCGGGGGTGGCCACGACCCTCCAGCGTCCGTCGAACTGCTGCGCCAGAGCCGCAGAGTCGATCAGCGCCGATGTCACGGTGAAGACGGAGATGAGCAGAAGACGATGCATGGGAAGGTCTCTCAAAACTGGAGCACCCACCTGATCGATGGCGCTTTGCAGTCACCTCCCAGCCGATCTGCCCATGTCATAGTGATCGTGGACAGATCAGCCGGAACGAACAGAAACTCGCGCGAGATGACCGGAATACCTCATGCAACCGGCCAAAGGTGCCACCTCCCTATCGCGCGAGTGCTCGCCTCCGGGTGTCTAGCTCGACAAGGGCCCCGCTACGCCATCTTGGGCGGCGCAGGATGTTGTCACTGCGGGTCATCGATCGCCCGGCACAACACCTCATCGGTCACTGCACACGGCGGACCATGACCTCCCCGGCGCACGCGATGGGGATGCGAGCCTGGAGCTGCCGGTCATACATCGTCCGGCAGGGGACCCCGTTGAATGTCCGGATCTCATTCGGAGTCGCATAGGGGAAGAGGGAATTCGGCGTGCCCGCAATGGGAACTCCACTGGCTACAGCCGCGCGTGTGCTCCCGGTCGTGGCCACATCGACTCTGGCGACCGGGACGTCCCCGCCGGCGCAGGCGATCGGGACACGCGTGCCGAGTTGCTTGTCGTACATCGTCCGGCACGGAACGCCGTTAATCGTCTGGATTTCGTGAGCGGCGGCGTAGGGGAAGGGTGAACCCGGCGTGCCCCGGACCGGATTGGGCTGCGCCACAGTAAGCCCGATCCCGCCAACGGTGATCAGAGCGGCACTTGCAAGAACGGTCAACGTCTTCATGGAAGCCTCCTTGCAGCTTAACAAGCCATTTGTCCTGCTGGCTCATCGTGCCTCCAGGCGGCAAGCCTAGGTCATCTTGAACGAGACGAGAGTGGAAGATGGCCGACGCTCCGCCATTCGCGGGGCATTCCTCGTCACAGAACTGCGTATTATCTCCTGTAACCCACGTGCCGTGCTTGATCGAATACGACAAACTCTTGACGGTTTGAGCCAAGGCGCGACTAAAAGCATGCCGGGTTGTTCCAACCAATGGGGAACGGAGGCCGCCATGCTTGATCTGCTAAGCCTGGGGAATTTGCGCTGCCTACGCGTTAAGATATCGTCGGGTTCGGCATGCTTCGCGACGCCTTCCTTCCACAGGCGGCTCCCGTAGCCGATCCTGGATGCGCCTCTCTCGGGTGCAACAGAGCCTCCTGGCTGATCCAGCAGGCCGACCTCAGCCCCATTTGGAGGCGGTCCACCGTCCTGAGCAGGCAATCCTCCCCGCAATGGTCCAGTGGCCAGAACCCGAACGCTCCGTGAGCGTCCCTGTGATGTCTGTCCGTGTCCCTTGCCGTTGGACGCTGCCCCGAACGCGCCCACTTGCCTCCAGGCCGCCAGTCACCTTGTCACTTGTGCGCCGCGAAGCCGCGTTGCGGGCCACCCCGTCCTCGACCACGACCGTATAATAGTGCGCCCTCCGGCAGGCCCCCTTCTCGGGAATGGCGTGGACACTCCAACGTCCATCGAACTGCTGCTGTGCCAGAGCCGCGGAGTCCAGCAGCCCCGCTGTTACGGTAAGGACGGGGATGATCAGAAGGCGCTGCATGGAACTGTCTCCCAATACTGGAGTCTGCCTTATAGGATCTTGGTCATCACCCGCGTGCCTGGGAGATCGGACTACCTTGTCTTCGCGCCACCGAGAGGTCTCGGATCCCGCTGCGTCTTCGCGAACCCCGCCGCTTCGGTCGCGTTGCATGAGGCTCTTCGGCAGGGCCGTGTTCCCAGTGATCAACCTCAGGCTATCAAGCCGACAGAAGTCTTCAGGCAAGAACCTGATGTCGTACAGAATAATACCTGAATGGGAACCTGTCTAAACTATTGCCGATCGTTATCGATCGTATTGTCTGACCCAAGGCAAAAAACCCTGCCCCAGGGGTAAGGGGCAGGGTTGAGTGATCTCCTCGCCTTCGGAGTCCTCCGAAAACCCAGACAGTAGGCCACGCCCCTGCGCTCGAGTCAAACGATCCAGTGTATTGGCAACCCGATAGGCTTGTATTCATGTCAGCAATACTGACATGGACAATGAATTCAATCTGGTGTTGCTTTCGTGCCATAGCCAGAACTTGGCAGCGCTGCATACTGCCCCTTGCGACTCCTCGCACAAGGGATGGAAGCACATGAAATCACGTCTTCTCGGCCTCTTGGCCGCTACGGCACTCTCCACGGCTGGCGTCATGACCGCCTCTGCCGCCGATCTTCCCCAAGCGCCGCCTCCTGCGCCGATCGTTGCAGCGCCGCTCTTCACCTGGACCGGCTTCTATGCCGGTGTGAACGCCGGCTGGGGCTGGCGCGACAGCGATCAAGAAACTGTCGTCCTGGGTGGTGCCGTTCCCGGTACGCTGTTCTTCCCTAACAACGACGACGGTGGATTCACCGGCGGTGCTCAGATCGGTTACAACTATCAGATCGGCTCCTTCGTGATCGGTCTCGAGACCGACATCCAATGGGCCGATACCGACCAGGATGAGAATGTTGCGTTTATTCCGGCGGGAGCCCCTGGAACCTTCGTGCCCGGAGAGTTCCGCAGCAACCTGTCGGATTGGTTCGGCACGGTGCGGGCCCGCGCCGGCGTCGCGTTCGATCGCGTGTTGATCTACGCCACGGGCGGTCTGGCCTATTCGGATGACACCACTGGCTGGGTGGCCGGCGGCGGTGTCGAATGGGCTCTGCCGGTGAACTGGTTCGGCTCCTCAGCGGTGACCTTCGGGCTTGAGGGCCTGTGGCTCAGCTTCGATGAGGATGACGACGACTTCGGCAACGGCTTTGTCGGCACGTTCACCCCGACAGGTGGCGGAGCGCCGGTCGAACTCTTTGCCCCCGCCGTCGGCAACGACGACAACGACTTCTTCGTCGCGCGGGCCAAGCTGAACTTCAAGTTCGGCACCTACTGAGCCGTTGATCCAACACATGGAAAGGCCCGGCACAGCCCGGGCCTTTCGTTCGGCCGCCTGCCATAGAAAGATCCGGCCGAGGAATTCGGAAGAGAATCAGCTCATGCGGGTCGTCGCCTTTGTCGCTTGTCTTGCAGTCATCGGGACCGTTTTGCTCCCTGAGGCACCCCTGGCGCAACCGAGTGGACCATCGGAGTCCCGCTCGGTGGCCCGAGCGAAGAAGCACCATGCGAGAACGCCGGCGGTCGCAGCCGGACCGACGGTGCCAGCTGCGACAGCAAACCTCGAGCCGACACCGGTCCCTCCGACGTTCTACTCGTTCAGCCAGTTGGGCGATCATCTGCACGCAATTCGCTGGGAGCTGGCCATCGTCGGAGCGGGCATGGCCATTGTCGGCTTCAAGGACTGGGATTGGGGCAACACCTCCGGGTTCCAGACCATCGAGGAAGGATGGTTCGCCAAGAACACCCGTCACGGCGGCATGGACAAGATCGGCCATTCGTTCTCGACCTACGTCATTGCCGACCTGCTGACGGACCGGATCCGGGCCAATGCCACGGATCCCACGGGTGCCCCGATCACGGCCGCGCTCGTCGCATTCGGCATCATGAGCCTCGCCGAGACCATGGACGGGTTTACCGGCCGGCACCGCTTTTCGCGTGAGGACATCGTGGCGAACGGCGTCGGCGCGCTCTTCTCCGTCGTCCGGAATTCCGTCCCCGGCCTGCGGGAGAAGCTGGACTGGCGGTTCATGTACACACCCGCGAGTTTCGAGCGGCCCGGCATCACCACGGGGGATAACGGCATTCTCCCCCCATACGAGCGCCAGCGGTACATCATGGCGCTGAAGGGCAGCGGCTTCGAGACGCTCAAGGATACGCCCCTGAGATACGCCGAACTGCACGCGGGCTTCGATGTACGTGGGTTCCAGGACAAGGAGCGCGAACTCGGCTATCCGATCGAGCGCTCGTTCTATGTCGGGGTCGGGCTGAACCTCAACGAAGTGCTCTTCGGAACGGGACCCAATCCGAATTTCGCCCGGTACAGGGACACTCTCCCGGGCTGGGCCGCACGGAAGACCTTGGAATACGTGCAGGTGCCTTACACGTCCGTCTATGCCAAGAGCCGCTTCTCGACGATCCGCCGCGAGGGAACGACGTTCGTGGACTAGGCTGGCCAGAAAGCGTTGGCAGATCGAACCATCAGAGCCTGCTGAACGCGACAAGCGCTTGCGCTCAGGCGTCAGCACGGGTCGAGAATCCGAGAGGCATGGATAGCGGTCGCTCTCTGACAGAGTGAGGTTGCTAAACCACTCACACCGGAGACCACCGATATTCATTGATCCCCAATCCGAGCCGAACTCTCTTCCGGTGGGCCATCTCGCTCAGTCCCGGCGCTCCTCACGGCGCTCTGTGCGTCCGGTCCGCCGTGTCTGACGCCGCTGATGACGTCCTGTCCGCCGCTCCCCGCGCCGTTCCATGCCTGGGGTCTGAGCCTCAGCCTCTGACACCATCAGAACCGCAGCGGGTGCTGCCAGGGCGAGTGTGGCTGCGAACCCCACGAGAGAAAGAGCATGGCGGCGAGAGATCATGTCTGAAATGATGATTTCGCTCATGTCCAGAACTCCATCGCTGGTGGCCTTGAAGATCCCTTGGCTTGTCCCCCGGCTTCATCACGAACCTTATTGACGCTTACCGAGCTCGAAGAACTGTTCGGGGGCCGCACCATCCTGTCAGCCTTGAGGGAGACAAGATCAATGCGAGCGGCCCGAGGCATGATGGCGGCCAACGCCCGGAACCAAAAGAAGCCTGTTCATTGCTATCCTCCCGCTCGCCGACAGATGCACCGTACGGCGCGAAGCAGGCGGTCATTAGCAGGTCCATTGTGATGCCGTTTGCAGAACATGCTTGATCGTTCAGACCAAAGGCTTGCCATTTTTGACCACAGGCCCAGGCGCGGACCATGCATCATCCCCGGTGGTCATCGGCGCTGGGATCAAGCATCCCCCGAGAGAGGCCGTGGGGACTTCTCTGCTCCGGGCGTCCTGCATTCTCTTTCCCCTCTCGACGCAAGCGTGCCTGCCTGCAACGAAGCCGGAGATGTGAGCCCGTCGGGCAGAAGCCCTCTCAAGCTGAAACGGGATGCGTCGGCGGCTGTCCAAAAAGGACAAGCCGATGGCTCAGCCGGTCAAGCAGCTCCGGCCCGTGAGTCTACGATGAGAGGCAGCGTCAGTCGGTCGACGCCAGACAATAGATAATGCACGATGTGCAATCTACCGCTGATACTCGTCGTGACAGGCCGCGTCACAGCCTTTCTCATCGCCCTTCCGGTGTCGATCGGCGGAAGCCAGTCGAATGCAACGGCGCCGGGTCACGCGAGCATGATCAGCATCGGCCTCAAATGCGCCACCGCTCAGGCAGACGTCGGCCAACCAGGCACGCCCGAGAGCGTGGCGGGCGTGGCCCGGCGGTCGACACACCGTGCGGTTCGGCGCCATGACTAGACCTTAGGCATGGAGGCGGCGATGGCCCGCTCCACCGTGACAATTTTGGGGGGTTACGCATGTTTGCTGACTCTTCTCTTCGTGCCTCCAGCCCGCGCGGACCCCTTCTTCGTTCAGGTCTACGGGCGAACCTACAAGGTCGATCCCCGGTATCCATCCGATGAGCTTAAGGGCCCCAAACCGCGGGAAGCCTTACAGGTCCTCCCCGCCGACATCGCCAGAGGTCCCGGCTTCAAGCCGTCACACGAACAGGTCCTTGCCGAAGTGGAGGAACGGACCTGGATTGCCCGCAGCCAGCTCGAGGACGAACTGGCGGAGAGCTCGTTCTCCCGCAAGGGGCGATATGCCGGAGCTGACGTGGCGGCGGTCGAGCCGGAGACCACGGGATCACTCGCGACCGGAGCGGCACAAGCCCGTGAGCCGGAGTTGCAGATGCTCTATGATCGACACAGAGCCCTCAACCTCCTCGTGCGGGAACTGCGGCGGTCGATGGGCCTTCCGGCGAAGACCCCGGAGGCAGGGTTCTCTCGTCCAAAGCTGTCCTCGGAGATTGAGGCCAGCTACCACAGCTTGGGCTTCGATCCCCTCGATGCCTACTATGGCTTCAGGCGCGTCAAGGCCGCCTTCCGGTCTGGCGATGTCCAACTCCTTGACCGAGTGACCCATTACCCTTTGTCGATTACGCGCAAGGCCAAGCGGATGATCCGCAACCGTGAGCAGCTTGTCGCAGTGAAGGATACGGTCATGAGCCCGCGCATTCGGGAGGTCGTCGCAAACACCAGCTTCGAGACGGTTTTTGTCCGGGATAAGGGGATGATGCTTGGGCAGGGCGGGGTCTGGATCACCCACGGCCAGTCCGGCTTCGGATTGGGTGTCATCGATCTCCGATGACAGCCATCCCCGCCAATCATGTCCCATCACGGCCAGGACAATGCGCCAGCCTTTCGTCCGATTTGAGGGATGGGAAAGGAGATCCGCATGATAACAGGTGGGCAGTTCAGGATCGTTACTATCGCAGCCTTGGTGTCACTCGTGGGGATGGCCAGCGCCGCGGGTGCCGCGCAGTGCGGCAGCACGGTGGCGGGCTTCGAGGCGTGGAAGCAGCAGTTTGCCGATGAGGCGAGAGCACGGGGCATCAGTGCCTCAACCATCGCGGCCTTCAGGGGAGCGACCTATGCGACGGCCACCATCGCGGCCGACCGGGGACAGAGAAGCTTCCGCTTGTCACTCGATCAGTTTCTCGCCAAGCGGGGCGGCTCGACGATTGTGGCGCGTGGGCGTTCACTCAAGCAATCACATGCGGCCCTCTTTGCATCCCTTGAACAACGCTACGGCGTTCCGCCGGGACCGCTCCTGGCGATCTGGGGGATGGAGACAGCCTTCGGGCGGCAGCGCGGGAACCAACACACTCTCTCGGCCGTGGCGACCCTCGCCTATGACTGCCGCCGGTCGGCCTTCTTCACCGACCAGCTCTACGCCACCCTGACCCTGATCGACCGTGGTATTCTCCCGGCCGGCACGCGCGGCTCCATGCACGGCGAGATCGGCCAGACCCAGTTCCTGCCCAAGAGCATCCTGAACTACGGCACCGGCGGCAATCTCGATGTTGCAGCCAACGCGCTCGCCTCAACGGCCAATTTCCTCAAGGCTCATGGCTGGCGTGCGGGCGCAGGCTACCAGCCCGGCGAGCCCAACTTCAGCGTGATCCAGGCCTGGAATGCGGCTTCGGTTTATCAGCGGGCCATCGCACTGATCGGTCGGCAG
This sequence comes from Microvirga sp. HBU67558, assembly GCF_018069605.1. Lineage (NCBI taxonomy): Bacteria > Pseudomonadati > Pseudomonadota > Alphaproteobacteria > Hyphomicrobiales > Methylobacteriaceae > Microvirga > Microvirga sp. HBU67558. Next base: position 71,763 of record NZ_JAGPUP010000545.1, read on the forward strand.
ATCGATGGAGCAGAGGGGTCGTCCGCGAGACGCTAGGGGCGTGCTTCGGCGCCGCGGCTCCGCCAGGAGAAGGCAGATGCATCATGCCAATCCCCTTACGCCTTTGGGTGGGGAACCCGTCCCAGCCAGGTGATCGAGACGAAGGCGCCGATCCAAGAGCCGAGCGCCGCGAAGGCAACGTAGATGGCGTGCTCCGTGTGGCTGATGACCGCAAAGGCCGAGAGCAGGTACCAGATGGCGCTCCAATTTGCTGCCTGGATCCGGTGCCGGGCCACCACGGCCGCATTGAAGAACACGTAGGCCGCATCGGTCGTGACAGTGGCCGGCTCCGCAACTCCGGCCAGTCCGCTGGCCACCCCAGCCGTAGCGCCACGACCTGAGGTGAGCATGGAGAACAGAGTGGATCCGGTTTCTGAGGCGGGTCATCTGTGAGACCAACTATGTGCGCTCCACCGTGATACGGCGGCGTGTCTCGGTCTCCTCGTCTGGCATCCAGACCTCAGGCAGGAACCCGCTCGCGTGGAGCTTGGCCAGCACGCGAGCATCGATCTTGTCGGTCTTGACCTTGGCCGAGGCAATCGCGCGCACCAGATTGGGATTGGCAATCACCACACGTGCCACGAAGGGCGACAGCAGGCGCACGATGGCGCTGGTGTTGCCGGTCGCCTCCAGGACGACCTCATCCTCCCGCTTCAGGGTTTTGGCAAAGTGCAGAAGGCGGCTGCGTTTGAGATCGACCTTGCCGGCATCCCGGATGGTTCTGTTCTCCAGGATTGCCATCTGGGCGAAGGAACGATGGACATCAAGCGCAATGATCTTCATCTCCGGCTCCCGTTGGGTTGAACAACTTCGGGAGCCAGCGGGCCACACGACACCTACGGATCCGCGCTCGCAGCGCACCCGGGCCAGTTGAAGGGGCGGCCAGATAACAACACGAGCTCTCAGCTCATCAGGTAGCTCGGCCTGCCCACCTTACGTGCTCCCGACACCCCTATCCCGGTGCGCCGACGATAACTGATCCATCAGCTTTCAGAAACCCGAATGGAGGTGTCGCGCCTGTTCATGCCCGATAACAATCGCATTGAGCAGGATCATCGCGCCATCAAGGGGCGGGTTCGCCGGATGATGGGGTTCAAGTCCATGAATAGCGCCTGCGCTGTGCTGGGCGGCATCACAATGGTTCACATGATGCGCAACGGACAGGCAAAATATGCCTGCATTCCGCAGCCGGTACTGGTCGAGCAGTTCGACCTACTCGCCACATAGGCTCTGGGTAGGTATTGCTTGCGCTTCCGCCCCAAGTCCGAATTTGCAACCCATCTGTCCGATCCGGTCAAGCGTCTGTCCCTAAGCGTCAAGCCGGTTGAGCATATCGGCGCGATGATGAAGATCGCCCCCGGCCATGATGGAGAATCATGTATGAGCCTGGATCAGGGGATCAGCCTTCTCGTGTCCGTAACACTGATCGAAATAAGCTTTGCCACCGGGCTCGGCGTTCGGCTTGCGGACGTGACGGGTGCCGCGAAAGACGGGCCGCAACTCCTTGGTGCCGGCCTGGCCAACTACGTGGCCGTTCCGGCGGCCGCCGTGACCCTCATCCTCGTGGTGAACGGCGACCCGCTGGTTGCCGCCGGGATCCTGATCCTCGCCGTGTGCCCGGGCGCGCCCTACGGCCCGCCGCTGACAGCCCTAGCCTGGGGTACCACCGCAACCTCGGTCGGGCTGATGGTGATCCTGGCTGGTTCGTCGGTGGTGCTGGCGCCTCTGCTTTTGTCCCTCCTCCTGCCCCTCACGACCGGGGGAGCGGATCTGCAAGTTGATCCGCTCGAAATGCTTGCCGCCATCGTGACGACCCAACTCCTCCCGCTGTGCTGCGGGCTCGCCATCAGCCAACGGCGGCCCGCTCTGGCGGCACGGTGGCTCGGTCCTGCGTTTTCGATCAGCAAGATCCTCAACGCGGCCACCCTGGCGCTCATTCTGACATCCCAATTCTCACAGCTGCGAGAAGTCGTCCGGCCGGGCGGGATCCTGGCCATGCTGACCCTTCTCGGCGTCAGCCTCGGTGCCGGATGGATTGCCGGCGGGCAGAGAAGCGGGGACCGCAAGGCGGTGGCGCTCACAACTGCAATCCGGAATGTCGGCCTGGGTCTGATGATCACGACCAGCACGTTTCCCGGCACGCCGGCCGCCACGGCGGTTCTCGTCTATGGGCTCGTGCAGCTACTCGGGTCGTTCCTGCTGGCGCTCTGGTGGCGGCGGAGTCCGTCGATGATAGAGGCGCGGTCAGACGGTCGCGCGAGGACACAATGATGCAGTCATGAAACGTGACGCCGAGAGGAGCCTATGATGAGTCGAGACGAAGCCATGACGACCAAACAAGCCGCGGTCGACGAAGCGGATGCGGCTGCCACGCCCATGAAGCGCAAGGAGTTCGAGAGCGAGCTGAGGAAGCTCCAGGTCGAGCTCGTCCGTCTGCAGACCTGGGTCAAGACGACCGGCGCCCGGATCATCGTGGTGTTCGAGGGGCGTGACACGGCGGGCAAGGGCGGAGTGATCAGCCGGATCACGCAACGTGTCAGCCCCAGGGTGTTTCGGCACATCGCCCTCCCCGCGCCGACTGAGCGCGAGAAGAGCCAGCTCTACATCCAGCGTTACATCGCCCAGTTTCCGGCCGCCGGGGAGATTATCCTGTTCGACCGCTCCTGGTACAACCGGGCTGGGGTCGAGCGCGTGATGGGGTTCTGCACCGATGGGGAATACGAGCGGTTCATGCGCCTCGTGCCCTCGTTCGAGCAGGAGGTCGTCGACAACGGCATCATCCTGCTCAAGTACTTTCTCGACGTCAGCCAGGACGAGCAGCGCCGGCGCTTCGCCGACCGGATCGAGGATCCGATCAAGCATTGGAAGCTCAGCCCGATGGACACCGAGTCGGTGCGCCGCTGGTGGGACTACACGCTGGCCTACCAGGCCATGCTGCGGGCCACCGACACGCCGGCTTGCCCCTGGTTCATCGTGCCATCCGATGACAAACGTCGGGCCCGGCTCACCCTGATCTCCCACATGCTCAGCCAAATCCCCTACAGGAAGGTCAAGGTCGAGCTGCCGAAGGTTCCAAAGGCGGAACCCAGACCCAAGGGGGTCAAAGAGGGCCTGCACGCGGGGCACATTGTGCCGGCACGGTACTGAGCGCCATGAGGGAAACGGCCGGAGCGCAGTCATGGTCGGCACGCACCCAGTGGATTCACCTTCCCCCGACCGGACGGGAGCCATGACCATGCCGCCTGCCGATGAAAGCCATGCGATACGCGGACAAGAGGCTCGAAGCGAAGGCGAACAGGACGCGACCTCGACGTTCATGTGGATGGGCCATGAGGCCGGATGGTTGCGCTGGATGCCCGGGCTCAGCACCCTCCTCCGGTACAAGATCGCATGGCTGGGCCATGATGTCGTGGCCGGTCTGGTGCTTGCGACCATGCTTGTCCCCGTCGGAATCGCCTATGCCGTGGCCTCCGGCCTGCCGGGCATCTGCGGCCTCTACGCCACGATTGTCCCGCTGCTAGTCTACGCCGTGTTCGGGCCCAGCCGCATCCTCGTCCTCGGCCCGGACTCGGCTCTCGCGGCCGTCATCCTCGGCGTCGTGCTGCCATTGTCAGCCGGGGATCCGCAGCGCGCCGTCGCCCTGGGCGGCATGATGGCACTGGTATCGGGGACGGTCCTGGTCCTGGCCGGACTAGCTCGCCTGGGCTTCGTGACCGAGCTCCTGTCCAAGCCCATCCGCTACGGCTACATGAACGGGATCGCCTTGACCGTCCTGATCAGCCAACTCCCGAAATTGTTCGGCTTCTCGGTCGAGAGCACCGGACCATTGAGAGACCTATGGTCAATCGGCGGAGCCATCCTGGCCGGCAGGACGAACTGGGTGGCCCTTGCGATTGGTTTGGGAACACTGGCGACCATCCTGCTGCTGCGGGGAAGCCGGCGCGTACCCGGCATCCTGGTCGCGGTGGTCGGCTCCGCTGTCCTTGTCGGCCTGTTCGACCTCGCGGACCGCCATGACGTCTCGATCCTCGGGTCTCTTCCTGCGGGTCTGCCCCGTCTCGCGCTTCCTTGGATCGAGGCCCGCGACATCGTACCCGTGCTGATCGGAGGCTGCGCCGTCGCCATGGTGTCGTTCGCCGATACCAGCGTGCTGTCCCGCGCCTACGCCGCGCGGACCCGCACCGCGGTCGATCCCAACCAGGAGATGGTGGGGCTCGGGGCCGCCAACCTCGCCACCGGGTTCTTTCAGGGCTTCCCGATCAGCAGCAGCAGCTCGCGCACGCCCGTGGCCGAGGCCGCCGGAGCCCGCACGCAACTGACCGGCATCGTCGGCGCGCTGGCCATCGCCCTGCTCTTGCTTGTGGCGCCCGACCTCCTCCGGAACCTGCCGACGTCCGCCTTGGCCGCCGTCGTCATCGCGTCGGCCATCGGGCTGTTTGAGGTCGCCGACCTCAAGCGGATCCACCGCATCCAGCGCTGGGAGTTCTGGCTGTCGATGGCCTGCTTCGCCGGGGTGGCGGTGTTCGGCGCCATTCCGGGGATCGGGTTGGCGATTGTGATCGCGGTGATCGAATTCCTGTGGGACGGCTGGCGTCCCTACTCCGCAATCCTTGGGCGTCCGGCCGACATCGAGGGCTACCATGACGTCACGCGCCATCCGGAGGCCCGTCGGATTCCCGGCTTGGTCCTGTTCCGCTGGGATGCGCCGCTGTTCTTCGCCAACGCGGAGCTGTTCCGCGAGCGCGTTCTCGCTGCCGTGGCGGAATCGCCGACCCCGGTGCGGTGCGTGGTGGTCGCGGCGGCGCCGGTCACGAGCGTCGACGTGACCGCGGCCGACGCCTTGGCCGAGCTTGACGACGCCCTGCTGGCGCAAGGCGTCGAGCTCCGGTTCGCCGAACTGAAGGATCCGGTCAAGGACAAACTGCGGCGGTTCGGGCTGTTCGACCGCTTTGGCGAGACACGGTTCTTCCCCACGCTCGACGCGGCCGTGTCGCGTTACCACGGAGCGACATGAAGAGGCTTAAGCATGCCTGTCGAGATCGAGCGCAAGTTCCTGGTCAAGAGCGATGAGTGGCGCAAGCCGGAACCCGGCCAGCGCTACCGCCAAGGCTACCTCTGCAAGGGTGAGGTGACCGTTCGGGTTCGGTGCGGCGCGTCTCGCGGCTTCCTCACCATCAAGGGAGGCGGCAAAGGTCTCGGCCGGCCGGAATTCGAGTACGAGATCCCCTTGGACGAGGCGGAGGAGTTGCTCAAGCTCTGCCCCCGCCCGCTGATCGAGAAGGTGCGCCATGAGGTCCTGCACGCCGGTATGGTGTGGCATGTGGACGAGTTCGCCGGCGAGAACGCCGGCCTCGTTCTCGCCGAGGTTGAGCTTCGTCATCCTGGACAAGCGGTGGTGCTGCCCGATTGGGTCGGCGAGGAGGTGACGTCGGACGAGCGCTTCCGCAACTCGCGCCTCGCCGATGTGCCTTGGGGCAAAGGTTGGGGTGGGCCGCCCCCGAAGAGCCGTCCTCTTCGGATGGAGCGGAGCGGGAGCGCCATCGCTCCCACGCGGGTCTTAGCAAATGGTATTCGCCCCCGCGCAGGATCAACAGGACAGGACGAAGCGAGCGGCACTCCTGTCCGGGGACAATGGAAGGACGCTCAAGAGAAAGACGGTGCCCCATGAAATTGAAACGGAAGACAGACCCGGACGGAACGAAGCTTCAGGAACTGCGGGCAAAGGCCCTCCGCCGCAGCGACAAGTTGGCCAACACGCTTCGCAAGCTCGCGGATAAAGGTGACCTGAACGATGCATCGATCGAACCCCTCCTGAAGGCGCTGGAGCAGGTCTTGCCGCGCCTGCGCCGGCTCGCGGGCCAGCATGCTGGCTCGCCGGCCAGCCAAGACGACCGACAAGTTGAAAGGGCCTCTAAGGCTGAGCACGGAATTGCGGCTCCGCCGAAATCGAGGAGCATGAAGGTCAAGCGGCAACCGGCCCCCGCGAGGTAGGGCGGACGTCAAGTGGTTGGCGCCCTACATTGGCAATGCGGGTCCCGACGCAGGTCCTAAATCTGTTGCCAGGCGACATGGTTCCTGTGGACCTCCACCAGAGGGATTCCGTGGCGCAACGAATGTCCGTAAGCGGCTCGGTCCGATGTCCGTCCGGCGCACATGGCCTGCCGCAGCACCTCGCAGGGCGCCCTCATGTCTGGATGGCGCCCGTTTGGCAACGTGATTATTGATGATGCTTGGGCCTAGCGGGGCGGGTGCGGTCATGTCTCCGGCCTTCGAACGCGGTACTTCATGACCGCTGGCCCTGATGTTTTGCGCTGGAATCTGGTCCCTTTCAACTTATCGCGCTTGGCTGACGCAAGACGATGCCACGGGTTTGCCAGTTCCGGCGGTCCATATCCGCTTGGCTTCACATCATCTCATCATCACCGTACCAACTGGGTTGCCCTGATGGGCGAATGGTCTCAACGGGTCGTCTATGATGCCGCCGATGCGGCAGCTTCCTGGCTCCTAGGCTCGTAAGCCGTGCTTCTGGCCATGACTGCCCAGGCGATCCAGGCGATCTTGTTGGCCAGCGCAACGGCGACCACCTTGAACGGCTTCTTAGCCAGCAGAGTTCGGGCCCAGTCCGCTATGGCTGTCCTGGTCTTACCGGACTTCATGCTGTAAAGGGCCGCGTGCGCTCCCACGACCAGCAGCTTGCGCAGGTGCCGGTTGCCCATCTTGGAGATGGAGCC